>NZ_JXSP01000077.1:0-7532 GCF_000946635.1 Micrococcus sp. MS-ASIII-49 | reverse complement strand
GTGGGGCGGGGTCGCAGGCCTGGCCCTCAGATAGGTGAAGACGATCCTTCATCCCCCTGACCGGGCTCCCAGTGCCGCCCGCCGCCGCCCGTGGCGCTCCGCATCCCCAGATGTCCGTCTGACGGCCCGGGCTGCCTCGGAGGCACTAGCTCCCACCCGGCCCCGTTCGGCCCTGGAGAGTCCCGCTCCGGCACGGACCCCAAAGACCCATCGCCGCTTCACGCGCGAGGGACCCCATGACACGAGAGGAATACCCCCATGCCCGACTACCCGCGTCCGACCCTGGCCGAGGTGACCGCCGCCGTGCCGGCACCGCTGGCCCACCTGATCTGCACCCGGCTGACCTGGGATGAGGTGTCCGCAATCATCGCCGGTGCGCCGCCGTCCACCCGTGAGGCCGTCGCCACCGGCTGGGGCCAGCTGAAGTTGGCTCAGACGATGTGGGCGCACCAGCAGGCCCAGCGCCCGGCCCCGCGCCCGCTGCCGGAGCCGCCCGCCGAGTGGCTGACCGTGAAGGAGGCCGCTGACCGGGCGGGCGTCGACGTTTCGACGGCCCGCCGCTGGGCGAAGGACGAGCACGTGGAGGCCCGCCGCGTCCGCGGCACCCATCGCATCAACCCCCGGTCCCTGGCGGAGTACATCGAGAAGCGCGAGGGACGCGGCTGAGCGCGCGGCGGGCGGGCCGCTCCACCCCCGCCCACGAGAGTTGAAGTCGAGTGGCCCCGGTCCTTTCTTCCTTTCCGCCGGGGCCGCTCGTTCTCGAATCTCTGAGGAGGGCCCATGACCGAGCAGACCACCCCCAACCGTCTCAAGGATGCCCTCCAGGGCGTCGACCCCGATCAGGCCGCGAGCGCGGAGCGTGTCCGGCGTGCCCTGCGGGGTGAGGCCACGGTCGAGATTGAGCGCATGGCGCGGCTGGGGGAGGCCCTGACCGGGTCCCCCGCTGAGCCCGCCGAGGCCGAGCGGCTGGCCCGTGCCCTCAGCGGCGACGCCCCCCACGCTCCCGCTCAGCCGGGGGAGCCCACTGCCCCGGCTCCGGTGGTCGAGGCCAGGCGCGTTGCCACGGCCTCGACCGGGCGGCGTCTGGGGCGGGTGCGAGAAGTCGGCACCGTGCGCCCGCTCGGTCCCCGGTCCGTCTCCCATCGCTGAAAGCAGGCACCCCGTGAAGCTCACCACCCAGACCTCCGCTGCCGCCCTGAAGGCAGCTACCCGCGCCCACCACGCCGCCGAGAAGATGGAGTCCCAGGCCCGAGAGGCCGAGGGGCGCATCTCCGCGATGGAGGCCGAGGCGGTGGACGCGCTGGTGGCTGACCCGGGTCAGGCCCAGTCCATCACCTCCGCCATCGACGGTCAGACCCGGCTGGTTGCCGCCTACCGCACCAAGGCCGCTCAGCACCGCGCCGAGGCCGCCCGGGCCCTGCAGTCCGCCGCCGCCCTCGACGCCGACGAGCTGGCCCGCGCCGCCGACGCCAAGACCGCCGAGGCCGAGGCTGCCCAGGCCCGCATCGACAAGCTCCTGACCGCCCTGGAGGAGTACGCCGGGGTGTCGTTCGAGGTGGCCCCGGCCAGTCGGGACTTCACGGGGGAGCCCACGAGCTGGCCCAGCACCGTGGCGGAGGACCTGCAGGACGAGGGGATGCTCATGCGGATGCAGGCGGCGTCGTCCCGGTACTACGCCGAGCACGCGCAGGCCCCGCAGACCCTCGCTGAGCTCAACACGGTCCCGGGTGCCAACTACTCGCTGTCCCTGACCTGGGGAGGCCGACTGGACCCGGCAGCTCACTGGTCTCCGCTCCTCCGGTCCATCAACGCCGGCACCGCCCTGACCGGGGAAGGCTGAGCCCGTGCCCTGGGTGAACGGAACGTGGGTGGACGAGCAGCCGGAGCCTCCCGTCTCCGTGCCGAGCGCCCCGGCCCGTACGCCCTCGGACGTCGTGGGGGCGGCGGACCTGCTGGAGGGGATTCTGACGGCGCTCCCGCCTGACGAGGCTGACCCCGTGGACGTGCGACTGCGAGCGCGGCTGCACGGCTACGTCGAGGGCGTGCGGGCGGGGGCCGGGCAGTAGCTCAGGTGGAGAGTTTTACGCGCGGCGCTCCATTAGCGTAAAAATTGCAGCTCATGACCGCCCCCGCTGCCTCCCGCACCCGGCCCCTGGCCCTTGCCTACATCCGCGTCTCGACCGAGGACCAGTCCGAGCACGGAGCCTCTCTCGACGCCCAACGTGCCGCGCTCGCGGCTGAGGCTCAGCGCCGAGGCTGGGACGTCGAGGTGGTGGCGGACGCGGGCCTGTCCGGCAAGTCCCTGAACCGTCCCGGCCTGCAGTCCGCCCTGGCCCGCCTCGACCGAGGGGAGGCGGACGTGCTGCTGGCCGTCAGGCTCGACCGGGTCAGCCGGTCGGTCGCCGACTTCGCCGGGCTGCTCGACCGCTGCCAGCGCCGAGGCTGGGAGCTGGTGCTCCTCTCACCGAACATCGACACCGCTGACCCGGCGGGCCGCTTCACCGCCAACGTGCTTGCGTCTGCCGCGCAGTATGAGCGCGAGCTGATCAGTCAGCGGACCCGGGAGGGCATGGCCCAGCGGAAGGCCGAGGGTGTCCGGTTCGGTCGCCCCAACGAGATCCCCGATGAGGTCCGCGAGCGCATCCTCCGCTTGCGAGCTGAGGGCGTCCGCGTCTCCCACATCGCCCGTGCCCTGACCGAGGAAGGCGTACCGACCGCCCGAGGCGGGGCCGTCTGGCGCTCCTCGACCATCGACCGCGTCCTGGCTCAGGCCGAGCAGATGACCGCTGCAGCCTGACACTCCCTCTCTTGCCTTCTCCGGGACGTTCAGCGCCGAAGGTGACGCGGGCGTACCCAGGCCCCGCGCACGCGGGAGAGGGACGGAGAAGGACGGGGAGGCCCCTGACCGGGTCAGGGGGCATCTACGCTGAGCTGCATGGATCTCGCACAGCCGGACAAGGATGCCCTAGAGGCTGTCGGTAGCTGGATCGGCGGCATCGTGAACTGGTTCGGCACCTTCGACTGGGGTTCCGCTCCGGATTGGGTCGTGGCGGTCGGCACCGTGGGAACCCTTTGGGCTGTGATCTGGCAGCAGCGCAAGGAGGCAAACCGCCTCTCCAGGCTGGAAGCAAGCGAAGCGGACCGTCAGCGCCGCTTGATGGCTCAAAAGGTGATGGTTCACTTGGCCCCGGCCAAGCTAGTGACGGTGTATGCGAATGGGCTCGTCCAGAACCGACCAATGCATAAGGTGACCGTGACAAATGGCGGCGACGCCCCGATCCATGGACTAGCTCTGCACGAAGCAGGCGGGCCGCAAATTAAGTACTACGGAAGCCTGCCTAGCGCCGAGTCCTGGACGCCTGGGGTGACCTCCGAGCAGGCTGGGCCAGACGAGAACGTCGAGATCTCCTTCTTCGACGTAGACGGGCGCGAATGGCTTCTAGACACGATGGGCAACCTCTACGGCGAAGAGTCTCCGGAGTTCCAGTCACGCTGGGAGCCCCGTGCGGGTTCCCCTGACCCGGTCACCCCTCAGTCCAGCTCGCCAGCTCCTCCTGAGACGGCTCAGGCAGCGGCCCCACCTGATCCGGGTGCCGCCAGCTGAACGTCAGGCGTGACTTGTCGAGGCCGCGCCCGGTCCGCCCTCGGACGACTGTGATGCGTTCCAAGGCGTCGTCCAGCACCGCCCGCTGAGCCTCGACGCCCCCGGCCTCAGCCCACGCCTCAGCGAAGAACCCCGCGTCCTCGTACTTCAGCACCGTTCTGGGAGCCTCAGCGCGCTTCTCGTCACGCAGGTCCAGAAGGGCGTCCTGCTGCTCCTGGAGGCGGCGTCGAGCGGCCCGGTCAGGGGCGTCGCGGATCGCGGCGTCGAGCTCGTCCAGCCGCGCCTCGATCTCGGGGAGGGCAGCCGTCCCGCTCTCGTAGACCTCCCTGACCGGGGTCCAGCGGACGTGCTCGCCCTTGGCCCAGAGGAACTGCTCAACTACGTAGTCCTGGATGCGGCTGATGGTCTGGTGGCAGCGGGGGCAGGAGTACGACTCGCGGCCCTGGGTGGTGCCCCGGTGCATGCGGACGGGGTGGCCGTCGGAGTCCTCGCAGTGCCCGCACCACACCAGCCCCGACAGCAGGGCCGAGGTCTTAGCACGGAGGGCGTGGGGCTTGGCCCGGCCAGTGTCGTTGGCATCGAGCGCGGCCACCATCGCCCGCCAGTCCGAGGGGGACATGATCGCTACGGCGGGGTCCACCACCGGCAGGCCGCGCTCGTCGCGGAGGACTTCGGAGCCGCGCATCTTGGAGGAGTTGCCGGGGTTGAACGACACCATGCCGGCCAGCACCGGATTCCGTAGGAGCCGCTCCACCGTCGTGTACGACCAGCCTGAGCCCTCGCGGCGGCGGGACTGCGAGGCGCGGGGGAGCGGGGCCTCGACCTCGTCCAGCCACTGCACGACGGAGTAGAGGGTGGCCCCACCCCTGACCCGGTCAGCCGCCTCACGGACGTACTCGATGCGCTCAGGGTCCTGCGCGAGGACCTTACCGGCCCCGTCAGGGTTGGGGACGGAGCGCCAGCCGTAGGGCACCGCCCCACCCGGGAGCCGCCCGTTCTGGAGCAGGTGCCGCCGGGCGGCGGCGACGCGGGAGCTGATGGCCTCGGCTTCCATCTGCGCGAAGCCCGCCAGCACTCCCGCCACGATCTGCCCCACGGTGGAGGACATGTCGAGGTTGTCGCCGATGGACACCAAGGCACGGCCTCGCCCCTGGAGCGTCTTGACGGCGTCCCAGAAGTCAGTGATGCGGCGGGCCACGCGGTCAATCTTCCAGACCACAACGAAGTCGTAGGGCTGGTCGTAGCGCAGCAACGCCGACCACCCTGACCGGGCCTCAGGGCTGTTGTGCGTGGCGCTGATGCCCTCGTCCGTGAAGACGGCGGCGACCTCCCAGCCGCGAGCGGCGGCGTACTGCCGGGCGGCTTCGAGCTGACGCTCAATCGAGACGGACTCCTCCGAGGTGACGGAGATACGGGCGTAGATGACGGCGCGGTGGGGCATGGAGCTCAGCCTAGCCGTGAACATACTTGTTCCCCGCCTGGTGCCACCCAGGCGGGCAAGACCACCCTGCTCAACTGTCTGGCCTCGGCCATCGGCCCGCGGGAGCGCGTGATCACTGTGGAGGAGATCTTCGAGCTGCAGATCCCGGTGCGCGACGTCGTCGGGCTGCAGTGCCGCCAGCCGAACCTGGAGGGCCACGGCGAGATCCCGCTGCGCCGCCTCGTCAAGGAGGCGCTGCGGATGCGCCCGGACCGCCTGATCGTCGGCGAGGTGCGCGAGGCCGAGGCACTGGACATGCTCGTCGCGCTGAACTCCGGCCTGGCCGGCATGTGCACGATCCACGCGAACTCGGCCGCGGACGCGCTCACGAAGCTCTGCACGCTGCCGCTGCTGGCCGGGGGGAACATCTCCCGGGACTTCGTCGTCCCGACGGTCGCCACGTGCATCGACGTCGTCGTGCACTGCGAGCGCGACCGTCAGGGCCGCCGGCGAGTGCGGGAGATCCTCACCGTCGGCTCACGGGTGGAGGGCGGGGTCATCGAGACGTCGGCGCTCTTCCAGCGCGACGCCGAGGGCGACCTGCGCCTCAACGAGGGGGCGAACCTGGAGTTCGAGGCGCTCGCCCGTCGCGGCGTGGACGTCCACGAGCTGGTGGGGCTGCGCTGATGGCCGCGCTGCTGGGGCTCGCGCTCGGCTGCGGCCTGTTCCTGCTGTGGTGGTCCCTCTGGTCCCCTCCCACGGAGAAACCCGAGGCCGCCCGCCCCGACTCGCGCCTGCGTGTGCTGATCGCCCAGTCCGGCATCCAACGCCTCAGCCCGGCCGGTGTCCTGTCCGCCATGGCCGTCGGCGGTCTCGTGGTCGGGCTGCTCGTCCTGTCGCTGACCGGCACGTGGACCATCGCCGCGTGCTTCGCCGTCTTCGGGGCGGCCGTGCCCTGGCTGCTGCTGTCCTGGCAGGCCCGTCGGCGGTCCACGGCACTGCGCGAGCTGTGGCCGGACGCGATCGACCACGCCCGGTCGGCCATCCGCGCGGGCCTGACTCTCCCGGAGGCGCTCATCCAGCTCGGGGAGACCGGGCCGGAGGGGCTGCGCGAGCCGTTCCAGCACTTCGCCCGGGACTACCGGGCCGGAGCCCGCTTCGTGGACGCTCTGGACCGGCTCAAGGCCCGGATGGCCGACCCCGTCGCGGACCGCCTGGTGGTCTCGCTGCGCCTGACCCGCGAGGTCGGCGGCGCCGACATCGGCCGTCTGCTGCAGACCCTCTCCGAGTTCCTCCGGCAGGACGCCCGCATCCGCGCCGAGCTCGGGTTGTTCGTGGAACTGATGGGTCCGCGTGATCTCGCCGTCCACGCGGCCTGATCCGAGACCGACCCGCAGGCCATCCCAGCTCTGATCTGGCAGGATCCCATCCATACGCAAGGCACTTGGAGGCAGTGGTGGTCAAAGAAGCGCTCTCGGTTGCAGTCGTGGACAACTCCGTGGCGGACCACTGGGATCAAGCGCGCCTGGAGTGGCGGATCGTAGGGTCTGAATACGATCCCGAGGCGGGTGGAACCTGTATCTGTGGCAAGCAGCGGATCGCGGATCAGTTCACGATTGAGAATCCCCAAACGGGGATGACGCTCTTTCCGATCGGGAATGAGTGCATCAAGCTCTTCGACCGCCCTGACTTCGATGAGCGTTCGCATTTGCACCTGGATGCCAAGCGGAGTCTCCGAGCTCAGGGGCTGAACGCCGGGACACTGGATCTCAAGAGTGTGTCGAAAAGGGTCATCGAGGCATCTCTGCGGGCCGGCGTCATCAACGAGTGGCAGTGCGGGTTCCTGATCGACATGAAGGGCAAGCGCCGTCCGCCGAGCCCCAAGCAAGAGGCGAAGATGGTCGAAGCGCTCGGACAGATCGCGTCCGGCTTGGATTCGGGCGTCATGGCTCTCCCGAGTGATTCGGGCGATGAAGATCGACAATGAGCAGTCTCGGGGCTAACGAGCTGCGCACGCCCAGCCCCGACGAGGTCGCCGCCGCGCGCACCTCCAGCGGCGGATGGACGAAGGCTTAGCTGGCCGCCTGGGGCGTGTCGTGGCCGCCGCCGAAGGGATGGCGAGCCGAGCTCGAGGAGCGGTGGCGGGCTGCGGGAGGCGTCAGCTGACGTCGTCGCCTAGTTGCTTGGCCAGCTCTGCTCGAATCGCCCCGCGGTCCAACTGGACACCCTCCCGCGCGAACACGGCGCAGTATGCGTCGGTCCGCTCGTCCAACGTGCCTTCCCGCGAAGCGGCTGCGCTGGCCTCGTCCGAGAGTGGGTCGAACTCAACCTGGAGTTCACTCTCGTACTTGCTCCATTCGCGCTCATTGAACTTGATTCTCATGTCCTAAGCCTACGAGTCAGCCTCAGCTCAGCACAGACTTATCGTGTCCGCTCCGCGGGCTACGGTCGCAAGGCCGTCGGCAGCTCCGAGCCGGCGCATCTACGGTCAAGTCCCTGGAAGTGGTG
>NZ_JXSP01000076.1:0-10221 GCF_000946635.1 Micrococcus sp. MS-ASIII-49 | reverse complement strand
CCACTATCCGGGACTCAACTGCATCTACTCGCCAGGAGGGCTGTCTTGAACCTGTCTATCCACGCCATGCGCGTGCTCAACTACATCCACCAGAACGGCCTCTCAGACCGCTCTGTCGACCGCTTCCCCGACGAGGTCTGCTCGGCGCTGGACTACGACGGGGTCTACGACGAGTTGCGCAGGATCGACCTGATCGTCGACGACTCGCGTCTGAACGGCCCTGACCCCATGATGATCAACCCGCGCAAGGGCGGCGACTTCCGGCGTCTGGTCAAGCGCTACCGCGACGCCGAGGTCGAGTGGCAGGTGCTGAGTTCAATCAGCCTGTGCCCCGATTCAGCCGAGTCCTACGACGCGGCCATCGGCCAAGTGGTCAACGGTGTTCCGGTCACCGAAGGCGAGGTGTACGCGGCCGCGCAGCGCCTCGTGGACGCCGGGCGCATCAAGGCCACGGCGACGTGGGACCGCGAGCTTCTTCGGCCCACCCTGACGCAGTCCGGCAGGGGGCTGCTCGAGGACGAGATGAGCACCGTCCAGATCCGCACCCGGGAGAACCTGGTGTCGAACGTCGACAACTCCTTTACCCAGACCGTCCAGACCGGCGACGGCTCGAACGTGGCCCTGGCCGGTCACCGGAGCAACGTCACCCTCACCGTCAAGAGCCAGGACCGCCCGGCGCTAGCGGACCAGCTCGGCCAGTTGCGCGAGGCACTGCGCGCTGAAGAGGGCATCAGCGACGCGGACGCGGTGCGTGACCTCGAGACGCGCCTGACCCTGCTAGAGGAGCAGGTCGAAGACGGCGACGGACATGTCCCGGCGAGCCTGCTGGACCGCTTTCAGGGCAAGGTCGTCGAGACTCTCGCTGACGAATCGGCACAGCGGGTCCTGCCGCTACTCAGCTCGATCTACGTCCTGCTGGGGTTGCCACCGCTGACCGCCTGACCGGTTCTCCACAGGCGTCTGCCACCACCGGCCGCAGGCCGCTACCGTGGACTTCGGCGCCGCTGGCCTCCCTCCAACTGGCCGGCGCGCCTGGGCCGGATGATCCCGCACCGGTCCCGCGGCCCGCATCCGTCGTGGATGCGGGCCGCGACTCGTATGCAGCGCCGGTGGAGCCTTCAAGACTCGTAGATCCCGGCTAGCAGGTCTTCCTTGTAGTGTGCCGTGCCAGTCGGGACGTGAAGGCACCATCCCGTCCCCTGGATATCCATCCGCCAGGCTGCGGGATCGCCGTACGGTACGACGACTTCGGATGAGTGGCCCGAGATGAATCTTGTTCCTGTCGGAGGTGCGGGGATTCCGTTGAACTCGACGTCGTCGAAATCTTCCAGGGGGAGCGCTCCTTTCCGCTTCATTTCGAAGCGCTCCGAGTCGCGAGGCAACAGATGGGTTTGACTCGTGGTTGTGACCACAGCGCTCTGACTCATAGCCACGACAGTAGTCGCAAAGCCGATGCGGGTGGGGCGTCCCGCTAACTGCGGTGCGCCAGGCAACACCACCGGCACACAATGAGGGCGACCCACCAGATCGAAGACGGAGCCCCATGTCCAGCATGCTGATCGCCCTCGCTCACGCCTGGGACCATGCGCTCACCACGGGCATCGCCAGCCCCAGCCTCGTGGAGTCGCTCGGGGTGGAAGGCATGGCGGAGATCGTCATGGCGATGGCCTCCGACGAGGCCCCACAGGCCGGCCCGCGGGCGGTGATGTGCGCCGCGGCCTCCTGGGGCAACTCCCGGGCGCCACCGTGGAGTTCGATGAGGTCCCCGGGGCCAGCGAGGACACCGAGCGGCACCTGACGGCGCTCGCCGGCGTCGGCCTGGCACCGAGTCGGCGGATCGACAGGCTCCGCGCGTTCACCACTCATCGTGGGCATCTGAGCCCGCCGGCCGCCCGCTCGGCCGCGCTCATGCACGCCTGGGCTTGCCGGGCTCTGGGATGGCCAGCGCAGGCGGAACGGACCCTCCAGCACCCCGACCTGACGATGCCCGTCTCTACCTGAGAGGGGACAGTCGGACCTCCTTATCGTGTCCGCGATGTGTGACAGCCTGCTCTCAGCCATCGAGAGGAGGTGAACATGGCGAACACGCCGGGCATCGACGTCTTCCACCAGGGGGACCAGTGGAAGGTCAAGCAGCGGGGCAACCAGCGCGCGACCAGTACACACGCCACCAAGGCAGAGGCGGTCTCCGCAGGCCGCTCGATCGCGCGTGACCGCGGGGCCGAGCTGACGATCAAGAACATGAACGGGCAGATCAGTCAGCGCGACTCCCACGGCCACGACTCCCATCCACCTCGCGGCTGACAGCGCAGGCAACCTGACGGCCCGCATCGTCCCTGTGGCGGTGCGGGCCGCATCTGTGCCCCCGAATCTTTGGAGTTCCGGAAGGCACCCACATAGTGTGTCTTTTAGAACCAACACCATGCCTGAAAGGCCCTCATGTCGGATCCGAGGTACGTCCCGTGCTTATGGGCGAGGGAGCCCGGCCAGTTCGGCCGGCGACTCGACGTCCGCTGGCGTGACCCGGCCACGAGCGTCGACCGATCGGAGCTGGATGCAGCTCGCCGACAGAACCTCGTCACCGTGCGGATCCGAGGCGCTCTGGATGAGCAGGGACGGACCATCCGCTGGTACGCCCAGCAGGTCGGCTGCAGCTACGACCGGATGACCCGGCTGCTGAGAGGCGAGATCGTCATGCGCCTTCAGGACATCACCGACGCCGAGCGCATCTTGCGCTTGGCCATCACCTTCACCATCGAGACGACACCTGGGAGCCCCCGATGAGCACCTCGACCGCAGTCGTCCAGGACCTGATCTGGAACACGGCGAACACGATCCTGCGCAACGTGGTGGACGAGCAGGCCTACGGCGACTACATCCTCCCGTTCACCGTCCTGCGGCGTCTGGAGTGCAAGCTCGCCCCGACCAAGCCGGAGGTGCTCGCGGCACTGAAGTCGGCCCCCGTCAGCGATGACCTGCTGGAGACCTACATCGGTGCTCGGTTCGACCTGCCCTTCTACAACTCCTCCCCGTTGGATCTGGTCAAGATCGCTAGCGTCGACGACAACGTCTACGCCTCCCTGGAGGCGTACCTCGATGGGTTCTCCCCGGCCGTGGCTGACCTGTGGGAGTCGTTCAAGTTCATGCCCAAGGCCCGCGACCTCGAGGTCGGCGGTGCCCTGTTCCAGATGGTCCAGCACTTCGCCTCCATCGACCTCTCCGACGAGGCCGTCCCGGACATGATGATGGGCGACCTCTTCGAGGACCTCATGTACCGCGCCTTCTCGCGCAAGGGAAGCGGCGCCGGCGAGTTCTACACCCCGCGCGACGCGATCCGACTGATGGTCGACATCCTCTTCGAGTCCGACGACACCGGTCTGACCAACCCGCACGAGATCCGCTCGATCTACGACCCCACCGCGGGCACCGCGGGGATGCTTCTGGTCGCCAAGAAGGCCTTGGAAGAGCTCAACCCCGACATCGAGGTCACCCTGCACGGGCAGGAGCTCATGCCCGGCTCCTACGCCATCGGCAAGGCCGACCTACTGATCCAGGGCGGGGAGCCGGACGCCCTGCGCCACGGCGACACCCTGGCCCGGGACCTGTACTCCGAGCGAACCTTCGACTACGTCCTGGCCAACCCGCCGTTCGGCGGCAACTGGACGCGCTCCAAGAAGGCCGTCGTCGCCGAGGCGGCCGTCCCTGAGTCTCGCTTCTCCCACGGGCTGCCTGGGATCAAGGACGGGCAGACCCTGTTCCTATCGCACATCGCCCACAAGCTCACCCCCGCGGGCCCCAACGGTGCCGGCGGCCGTGCCTGCGTGGTCACCAACGGCTCGCCGTTGTTCTCCGACACCGCCGGCACCGGCTCCATCCGCCAGTGGCTGCTCGAGTCCGATCTCGTGGACGCGATCATCGCCCTGCCCACGTCGATGTTTTACGGCACCCAGATCGCCACGTTCGTCTGGGTCCTGGACACCAACAAGGAGCCGCGGCGCAAGGGCTACATCCAGCTCATCGACGCGACCGAGAACTACGAGCCGATGCGTAAGTCCATGGGCGACAAGCGCCGTGAGATCGCGGAGGACCATCGCCGGCAGATCGCGCGGACGTACCACGCCTTCGAGGACTCAGAGACCTCCCGCATCCTGACCGCCAAGGACTTTGCCTACCACGACGTGGTCGTCACGCGCCCGCTGCGCTACCGCGTCGAGGTGAACGAGCAGACGATCGCTGCCGCCCTTGACCACCCCACGGCCACCGGCGAGCACCGCCAGGTCGTGGCCAGCATGGCCGGCAAGCTCTACAACGAGCTGCCCACGGCCCTGCGCGCCGCGGCCAAGAGGGCCGGGCTGAAGATGCCGACGGCTCTGATCGACCACGTCTCGGGCGCCCTCGCCGTGGTCGACCCCCACGCGGAGCCGGCGGTGAACCGCCAGGGCAAGGCCCTGACCGACGGCTGGTCCATGACCGAGCGCGTCCCCTTCACCCAGGACATGGACGAGCACTTCGGCCGCGAGGTGCTCCCGTTCGCTCCCGATGTCACCTGGGACGCCCAGAACGCCCGCCTGGGCTACGAGATCCCGTTCGCCCGCATCTTCTTCAAGCCCGTGGAGCCGCGTCCCCTGGGGGAGATCGACGCAGACGTCCAGCACGTCATGGCTGACCTCATGCGCCGCTTCCAGGAGGTGAAGGCGTGACCTCTCTGCCCCTGTGGTCCCTCGCTGATCCCGTCACGACCGTGACCAAGGCCGCAGATTTCCGCGTCTCCCTCGAAGACATGGTGAGCGGGACCGGCCGACTGACGGACGGGGACTTTGCCAACTACGAGGCAGATGGAACTGGTTTCGACACTGGGGATGTCCTGTTCGGGCGTCTGCGTCCCTACCTTGCCAAGTCCTGGCGGGCTGACCGGCCTGGGACGGCCGGAGGCGACATCATCGTCATGCGTCCCACCTCCCGGGTGACCTCTAAGTTCCTCGGCTGGGTCGTCCAGTCGGAACCCTTCGTTCGCCGGGCTTCCGCAGAGACGAGGGGGGTCAAGATGCCCAGGACCGCGTGGGAGTACCTCGCGCCTGTCCCCGTGTGGACCCCCTCCCTCGAGCAGCAGCGCCGAATCGCCGACTACCTGGATGCCGAGACGGCCCAGATCGACGACATGATGGCCGAGCTCGCCTTGGTTGAGCGAGAGATCCAGTCTCGTCTTGGGCGTCAGATCGAGGAGTATCTCCAGGCGGAGCGACACATGACTCTTGGGCGAGTCGTTCGGTCCCTCAATACTGGCCCGTTTGGTACACAGGTGGGCCTGTCCGACTACGTCGACGGTGGCATTCCGCTCATCAACCCAACTCACTTGCGGGACGGGGTCATCGAACCTGACTACTCCGTCTCGGTGAGTGAGGAGAAAGCGGCCGAGCTGGCGCGGCACGCCCTGGGCCCCCACGACGTCGTGCTGGCGCGACGCGGTGATCTCGGACGGTGCGCAACGGTGCAGCAGCATCAGGCGGGCTATCTGTGTGGGACTGGTTCCCTCCGAGCCACCGTCGACGCGATGGTCGCAATGCCTGAGTTCGTAGCCCTTGCGATCCGAGGTGAGACGGCCCGATCGTTCCTCAAAGGATATTCGGTGGGCTCCACCATGGACAACCTCAATGAGGGTCTTGCCGGGAGAATCCCCATCCCCGCCATCTCTCTCCCGGAGCAGCGGCGTGTCGTGGAGGCAGTGGCAGAAGCGCGCGAAGAAACGGACGCCATGCTGGCCGACATCGCCCACCTGAAGGCCCTGCTCAGTGAGCGCCGCTCCGCGCTCATCACCGCCGTCATCACTGGAACCAAGGAGATCGCCTGATGGGACGCTCGCAGCTGCTGGAGAGGGACTTCGAGACGGCCGTCTGCCTCGGCCTAGCCGAGTCCGGCTGGCTCTACGAGGACGAGGGCTCCTCGGCCGGCTGGGACCCCGAGCTCGCCCTGCACCCGGCCGACGCCCTGTACTGGCTGGCCACCCAGTACCCCGACGAGTATGCCAAGGCTGTTGACCCGGCCCTGACCGGCGGCGGCAAGCTCGCCGCGGAGCGAAAGCTGCTGGAGTTCCTCTCCGCCGCGATCGGGCGCAAGGTGAAGGTGAACCCCACCGACGGTGCCGTCACCGCCGGCCTTCTCAAGGTCCTGCGCACCGGCTTCAAGTACACCCAGACCTCCGGGCGTACCTCGACCTTCGGCGGCATGGTTGCCTTCCGTCCTGCCAGTGCCCACCTGGTCAAGCAGACTGAGCGTGCCGAGGCCAACCGTCTGCGCGTGATCCGCCAGGTCCGCTTCGACACCACCTCCACCGAGACCATCGACCTGGTCCTGCTGGTCAATGGCGTCCCCGTGGCCACGCTGGAGCTCAAGACCGACAACGTCCAGTCCATCGAGGACGCCAAGAAGCAGTACGTCCAGGACCGTAAGCCCGCCCGCAGCCGCCGTCTGCTCGAGCCCGGTCGCTGCCTGGTCCACTTCGCCGTCTCCAACGAGGAGGTCTACATGACCACTGAGCTGGCAGGACAGGCGACCCGATTCCTGCCGTTCAACCGCGGCAACGACGGTCACGCTGGCAACCCGGTCTCGGAGAACGGCTCGGCCACCGACTACCTCTGGAGCTGGGCCCTGGAGCGGGAGCTGTTCCTGCGCATCCTCAAGGACTACGCCGTCTGGGAGCCGACCGCCTCCAGCGCCTCCGGCTTCCGCCTCGTCTTCCCCCGGTTCCACCAGCTGCGCGCCGTGGAGGCCGTGACCGGCGATGTCTCCGCCCGCGGCTCCGGCGGGTCGTACCTGATCTGGCACTCCGCCGGCTCCGGCAAGACCAAGACGATCGCCTGGCTCGCCCACCGGCTCGCGCGCCACATGGACGCGGCGGCCAACAAGACCTTCGACTCCGTCATCGTCGTCTCGGACCGCCGCGCCCTGGACGCCAACCTGCGCGAGGGCATCGGGCTCCTCCAGGCATCCGAAGGCCTCGTCGTGTCCATCACCGGCGGCCGCGGCTCCAAGTCGGCGCAGCTGCGTCAGGCCCTGAGAGAGGGCGGGCACATCATCACCTGCACCCTCCAGACGTTCCCCGAGGTCCTGGACCTGCTCGAGGGCGATGAGGACCTCTCCTCCCGGCACTGGTGTGTCATCGCCGACGAGGCCCATTCCTCTCAGTCCGGCCAGGCATCCCACGCCCTGCGCCAGATGCTCACCTCCTCCGGCGGCGTCGGCGAGGTTGATGACGGGGAGTTCACCACTGACGAGCTCCTGAGCGCCAAGGACTCCGCGCTGGCCGTGGCCGCCAACATGACGTTCATCGCGCTCACGGCCACGCCCAAGGCGAAGACCCTTCGCCTCTTCGGCACCCAGGCCCCGGGTGCTGATCGGTGGGAAGCTTTCGACACCTACACCATGGCCCAGGCGATCGAGGAGGGCTTCATCCTCGACGTGCTCAAGAACTACTCGACCTACGAGATGTTCGCGCGTGTGCGCGACGCGATGGATCGGGACGAGCTTGTGGACAAGGACGCCGCGATCACGGACATGATCCGCTTTGTGAAGCTCCACCCCACGGCCATCAGCCAGAAGGTCGAGATCGTCATCGACCACTTCCTGCGCAACGTGGCCCACCACCTGAACGGCAAGGCCAAGGCCATGGTGGTCACCGAGGGCCGCGAGGCCGCCTTCACCTGGTCCCGGGTGATGAACGAGCACATCGCCCAGCGCAACCTCGGGGACCGGCTGCGCACCCTCGTCGCCTTCTCCGGCCCCCTGGAGATCGACGGGCAGACCTTCACGGAGGCCGGCCTGAACGGGCTGTCGGATGCCGGCGCCGCCTTCAAGGCCGACGACACTTACCGGGTGATGATCGTGGCCGACAAGTACCAGACCGGCTATGACGAGCCGCGTCTGTGCGCGATGTACGTCGACAAGAACCTCAACGGCATCGCCACGGTCCAGACCCTCTCCCGCCTCAACCGGATCTACCCGGACAAGCCGTCGCCGATGATCGTGGACTTCGTGAACGACCCAGTGGACGTGCAGGCTGACTTCGCCCAGTTCTACTTCGACGCCCACATCGACACCGACGTGGACCCGAACGCGCTGCACAACCTGGCCGAGCAGCTCGACGGCGCCGGCGTCTACACGGAGGCGGAGATGGTCGCCATCTCGCAGGCCTACCTCGACAGCGCCGGTCACGAGCAGCTGCGACGTTCCATCGCCACCCCGGTGCGGCGCTGGAGCGAGGCGCTGCGTGCGGCCCGTCTGGGCCTCGACAAGGAGAAGGTCGCCGAGCTGCTCGAGTTCCGCCGCCGGCTTCGCTCCTACGAGCACGCCTGGGACTTCCTGAGCCAGATCATCGACTACCAGGACCCCAGCCTGCATCGTCGCGCGATCGTGGCGAACCTGCTCGTGCGCAATCTGATCGACAACCGCGCCGTCCTACAGGAGGACTACCTCTCCGGCCTTGAGGTCGAGGCGGTGGTGCTCGCTCCGCTGAAGCAGAACCAGGACCTCTCCGAGGAGGTGGCCACTGCGGCCGAGGATGCCCCCATGAAGCTGCCGGAGTTCGGCCGGGAGACCACCGCGGGTGAGCGCACCCCGGTGCAGGAGAAGTTCGACGAGGTCGTGCAGCGGCTCAACGACTACTTCCACAGCTTGGGCCTGCCGGAGGGCGACGACTACGGAGCAACGCTGGTGCGGCAGGTGGTGGCCAGGGCCAGCGCCGACCCTGAGGTGCGCGAGGTCATCGACGCCAATGAGCCCGGCCGCCTGCGGCAGTCCAAGAAGCTGCGCCGTGCTCTGGATCGGGCGGTCTTCAAGGTCATCGAGGCGAACAACGCGCGCATCGAGGCCCTTGTGAACGACCAGGACGCCATGGTCGCGTTCCGTGGCGGGCTGGCCGACCTGCTGGTCTTCCTCCGCCAGCCCGGCGGCGAGCAGCTCATCGCCGAGCTCACCTGGAAGGTGGACACCGAGGGTGATCTGGTCCTCTTGACCAACGTGGCCGAGAAGACCCTCCTGGACGTCGAGGTCTCGGCTGATACGGCTGCGGCCCCGGTGCGCCTGCTCGAACTCGCGGCCGGGCAGAGCGTGCGAATCGCCGCTCCGCGCCACGAGCGCCAGGGCCGCCAGGTTCAGGTCCGTTGGCGTGTGCGAGCCGGTGGCCCCGTCGAGGCCATGGACATGGCGTTGGCCGACTGACCCATCCCACAGCGAAGGCCCGCCCCCACCACTGAGGGCGGGCCTTCGCCGTCCCTCACAGCTCACGCAGGCGGATCACCCGGCGCTTGCCCTCCTCGTCGGCAGCCCCGGGCAACAACAACAGGTCGATCTCAAGGACCTGCGACAGGGCGGCGATGTCCGTCAGGCGCGCCCACTGCTGGCCGGCCATGATGCGGCGCAGGTGCCGGTCGCTGAACCCGCACCGCTGAGCCACCCAGTGCCGGCTCACCCCGCGGTCGCCGCCGCGGACCAGGCCGTCAAGGCCGTGGTCGCCGAGGCCGATCACCCCAGCGCAGGCGCCGCCCACGCCACCGTCGAGCTCACGCTCGCCGACTACGGCGTGGGCGCCGGCCAGTACGACCTGACCGTCGGCTGCGACCAGGGCGGCTGTGGCACGCTCGAACCGGGCGAGGTCGTCGCCGTGCGGGTGGACGTGGGGGTGCCCGTCCCTCTCACGCCGGCAGCGTGGTCGCTGACCCCCGTGACGGTGGGTTCCGACGCCCGCCAGACGGTGCCGAGGTTCTGATGCGCCGCCCCCTCACCGCTCGACTGGGTCACGACGACGGGCAGACCACCGTCCTCACCGTCGGCCTGTGCGCCGTGCTCGTGGCCCTCATGCTGGTCATGCTCGCGGTCACCACCGTGCAGCTGCAGCACCGTCGCCTGCAGTCGCTCGCGGACTCGGCCGCCATCGCCGGGGCAGAGGAGCTCGGCTTCCGGCTGGGGGAGGACCCGGGCGTCGTGCTCTCCGACGACGACGTCGCCGCCTCCGCCAGCGCACACCTCGCGGCCGTCGGTGCTCAGGAGGCCGTGCCCGGGCTCGGCGGGATGACCGCCCGCGTGGCCGACGACGGCACCACCGTCGTCGTCACCCTCGACGCCCGGGCCGATCTGTTCGCCATGACCGGCCCGTTCGCGGGGACACTGCCCCTGTCGGTCCCCCTCGAGGCGACGGGCAGCAGTCGCACTAGCTGTAAGAGGTCATGA
>NZ_JXSP01000075.1:0-27810 GCF_000946635.1 Micrococcus sp. MS-ASIII-49 | reverse complement strand
ATGACCCACAACAACTAGCCTGGCCCGGTGATCCGCTTCTTCCACGGCATCGGCGGCCGACCCGCCCACTTCCAGCCCCTTGCCGACGCCCTCGGCGCCGCGGCCGACCTCGCCGCCTCGCCCGCCCTGCCCGGCCACCCGGGCATGGACGCCGGCGGTCAGGACCGCCCCCGGGCCGCACGGCCGGCGACCGATGCGGACCCCGTCCTCGACGCCGCCCGCACCTGGGCGGCGCAGGCCGGCCCCGTGCCGGGGCTGCTGATCGGCCACAGCACGGGCGGGGTCATCGCGCTGCGCGCCGTCGCCGACGGGCTGGTGCGACCCCGCGCCCTCGTGGTCATCGACTCGAACGTCCCGGTGACGGACACCGCCCTGGCCGCCCGGGCAGCCAAGGCCCGCCTCGCCGCCCGCCCCGACTGGCGGAGCGTGCTCCGCGCCTCGCTCGCATGCGACCTCCTCGTCCCGGAGCCGTGGCACGAGCGGATCCTGGCCGACCTGGACGCCACGCCGGACCATCCGATGCGCGAGCTCTGGGCCACCGTCCTCGCCGCGGACACCCGTGCCCTCTGGGCCGGCATCACCGTCCCGACGCTGTACGTGCGCAGCACCCGGGACGTCCACCAACGGGACCTGGACGCGGTCACGCAGCACGCCACCGTCGTCGACGTCGGCCCGGGCCACTGGCCGCACGTCACGGAGCCCGAGGCCGTCGCGGCGGCGATCCGCCGCTGGCACACGACCGGCGTCGACCCCACGCGGTAGGCTGGCCGAATCATGGCTGACACTGACTTCTCCGCGGAGATCGACTCCCTGCGCCACACCCTGGCCTCCATCGAGCAGGTCTCGGACCTCGACCGCATCAAGGCGGACATCGCCGAACTGGAGCAGCAGGCCTCCGCACCGGACCTCTGGGACGACCCGGAGGAGGCCCAGAAGGTCACCTCCAAGCTCTCCCACCGTCAGACGGACCTCAAGCGCATCACCTCCCTGGAGAGCCGCATCGAGGATCTGGAGACCATGGTCGAGCTCGCCGCGGAGGAGGACGAGCCCTCCCTCCTGGAGGACGCGAACCAGGAGCTGACCTCCATCCGCAAGGCCCTGGAGGAGCTCGAGGTCGTCACGCTGCTCAGCGGCGAGTACGACCAGCGCGACGCCGTCGTGACCATCCGCGCGGGCGCCGGCGGCGTGGACGCGGCCGACTTCGCCGAGACCCTCATGCGCATGTACCTGCGCTGGGCCGAGCAGCGCGGCTGGTCCACCAAGGTCATGGACACCTCCTACGCGGAGGAGGCCGGCCTGAAGTCCGTCACCTTCGAGGTCAACGCGCCCTTCGCGTTCGGCACCCTCTCCGTGGAGGCCGGCACGCACCGCCTCGTGCGCATCAGCCCCTTCGACAACCAGGGCCGCCGCCAGACGTCCTTCGCGGCGGTCGAGGTGGTGCCGCTGATCGAGTCGGACGACTCCATCGAGATCCCCGAGTCCGAGATCAAGGTGGACGTGTTCCGCTCCTCGGGCCCCGGCGGCCAGTCCGTGAACACCACGGACTCCGCCGTCCGCATGACGCACCTGCCCACCGGCATCGTCGTGTCCATGCAGAACGAGAAGTCGCAGATCCAGAACCGTGCCGCCGCCCTGCGTGTGCTCCAGTCCCGCCTGCTGCTGCTGCGCAAGGCCGAGGAGGACGCGAAGAAGAAGGAGATGGCCGGCGACGTCAAGGCGTCCTGGGGCGACCAGATGCGCTCCTACGTGCTGAACCCGTACCAGATGGTCAAGGACCTGCGCACGGGCCACGAAGAGGGCAACCCCTCCTCCGTGTTCGACGGCCACATCGACGATTTCGTGGATGCCGGGATCCGCTGGCGCGCCGAGCAGGTCAAGGCCGCCCAGGAGGACTGAGTCCCGCGGCGCGGCCCCGCCGCCCGGGCCACCACGACGCCGGCCCGCACCTCCGCAGCGAGGCGCGGGCCGGCGTCGTCGTTCAAGCCCCCGCAGGGGCCTCGGGCCTGGCCCGGGAGACCGGCCCGGTGGGATGCTCGAAGCACCGGGCAGGCGCCCCCGCGCTCCGGTCCGGCACCAGACTCCATCCCCACCCAGGAGGTCGACCAGCATGACCATGCGCGCCGCCCGTTGGCACGGCAAGAAGGACATCCGCATCGAGGAGATCGACTCGCCCACGGCCGGTCCGGGGCAGGTCCTCGTGGACGTCGCGTGGTGCGGCATCTGCGGCACGGACCTGCACGAGTACCTCGAGGGCCCGATCTTCATCCCGCCGGCCGGACACCCGCACCCGATCTCCGGTGACGACGCCCCCGTCACGCTCGGCCACGAGATGTCCGGCACCGTCGCCGCCCTGGGCGAGGGCGTCACGGACCTCGAGGTCGGCCAGAAGGTCGTCGTGGAGCCGTACATCGTGCGCGAGGAGGACCGGGACCGACCGGACTACAACCTCGCGCCGGACATGAACTTCATCGGCCTGGGCGGCGACGGCGGCGGACTGGCCGAGCAGATCGCGGTGCAGCGCCGCTGGGTCCACCCGGTGGCCGACTCCGTGCCCCTCGACCAGGCCGCGCTCATCGAGCCGCTCTCCGTGGCCCACCACGCGTGGGTGCGGGCCGGCTCTCCGACGTCGGGCGTGGCGCTGATCGGCGGCGCCGGCCCCATCGGCGCGCTCACCGCGGCCGTGCTCAAGGGCAAGGGCCTGACGGTGTACGTCTCCGAGCTCTCCGAGCTGCGCCGCCGGAAGGTGCTCGAGGCCGGTGTGGTGGACGAGGCCTTCGACCCGCGCGAGGTGGACGTGCCCGCCAAGATCCGCGCACTGCACGACGGCCAGGGCGCGGACGTGGGCTTCGAGTGCACCTCGGTGGACGTGGTGCTGGACATGTTGCTGGACGCGGTACGCCCCGGCGGCGTGATCGTCAACGAGTCCATCTGGGGCCACGAGCCCGCCGTGGCCCTGCACAAGCTGGTGATGAAGGAGATCGACCTGCGCGGCACCATCGCGTACGCGAACGACCACGCGGACACCATCCGCATGGTCGAGGACGGCGCCGTGGACCTCGCGCCGTTCATCACCGGCAAGATCGGCCTCGACGACCTGGTCGACCAGGGCTTCGAGACCCTCATCCACCACAACGAGACGGCCGTGAAGATCCTCGTCTCGCCGACCGGCCAGGGTCTCTGAGGCTCCGGCCCGACCCCCGGACGTCCCGACGACGGCCCGCGCCCGCAGCCGGCGGGTGCGGGCCGTCGGGTCCCTGCACCGCGGCGCGCCGTCATGGATGCGTCGTCGCCTGGCGCGCCTGTGACCGGGGTCATAGACTGCATTTGAGTGAATCGTGATGAACCGAGTTGAACGTCCCAGGAGGACCGCATGACCGCCGAGCTGCCCCAGCCTCAGCCCACCGATGCCGTGATCGTGGGCGGTGCCCGCACGCCCTTCACCCGGCTGCTCTCGCAGCAGGCCGACCTGCGCGCCGTGGACCTGGGCGCCCACGCGATCACGCACGCGCTCGAGCGCGCCGGCGTGGCCCCCGAGGACGTGGACATGGTCTACATGGGCCAGGTCGTGCAGGCCGGCGCGGGCCAGAACCCGGCCCGCCAGTCCGCGCTCGCCGCGGGCATCCCGTGGAACGTCCCGGCCATGACGATCAACAAGGTGTGCCTGTCCGGCCTCACCGCCGTGATCGACGCCGCCCGTCTCATCCGCCTCGGCGAGGCGGACGTGGTGGTGGCCGGCGGTCAGGAGTCCATGACCAACGCCCCGCACCTGCTGCCCGGCGCGCGCAAGGGCTTCAAGTACGGCCCGGCCACCATGCTCGACGCCGTCGCGTGGGACGGCCTCACCGACTCCCTGAGCCACGAGGCCATGGGCGAGCTGACCGAGTCCGGCAACGGCGAGCGGAACATCGCCCGCGCCGAGCAGGACGAGGTCGCCGCGGCCTCGCACCAGCGGGCCGCCCGGGCCCAGTCCGAGGGCGTCTTCGAGGGCGAGATCGCCCCGGTGGAGATCCCGCAGCGCAAGGGCGACCCGCTGGTCGTCTCCCAGGACGAAGGGGTCCGCCCGGACACGACCGCCGAGTCGCTGGGCGCCCTGCGCCCGGCGTTCGCGAAGGACGGCACCATCACGGCCGGCAACTCCTCGCCCCTGTCCGACGGCGCCGCCGCCCTCGTGGTGACCTCGCGGGCCTTCGCCGAGGAGAAGGGCCTGACGATCCTCGCCACGGTGGGCGCACCCGGCCAGACCGCCGGCCCGGACAGCTCGCAGCTGCACTCGCAGCCCTCGGACGCGATCAACGCCGCCGTGCGGAAGCAGGGCTGGGACGTGGCCGACCTCGACTTCATCGAGATCAACGAGGCGTTCGGCGCGGTGGCCGTGCAGTCCCTGCGCGACCTCGACTACCCGCACGAGAAGACCAACATCCACGGCGGCGCCATCGCCCTGGGCCACCCGATCGGCGCCTCCGGCGCCCGGCTGGCCCTGCACGCCGCCCTCGAGCTCGACCGGCGCGACGGCGGCCGCGCGGCCGTCTCGCTCTGCGGCGGCGGCGGCCAGGGCGAGGCCCTGATCCTCTTCCGCTGACAGACCGCCCCTGACAGAAAGGACCCCGGACATGGCTCTCGACAAGACCGTGGCCACGCCCGCCGAGGCGGTGGCGGACGTGCCGGACGGCGCGTCCCTGGCCGTCGGCGGCTTCGGGCTCTCCGGCAACCCCGTGCAGCTCATCGAGGCCCTGCTCGAGCAGGGCGCCACGGACCTGTCCGTCGTCTCCAACAACTGCGGCGTGGACGGCTGGGGCCTGGGCATCCTGCTCGGCGCGCGCCGGCTGCGGAAGATGACCTCCTCCTATGTGGGGGAGAACAAGGAGTTCGCCCGCCAGTACCTCAAGGGCGAGCTCGAGGTGGAGCTCGTCCCGCAGGGCACCCTCGCGGAGAAGCTCCGCGCCGGCGGCGCCGGCATCCCGGCGTTCTACACCCGCTCCGGCGTCGGCACCCAGGTGGCCGAAGGCGGCCTGCCCATGCGCTACGACGCGGACGGCACCGTGGTGAAGTCCTCGCAGGCCAAGCCCACGGACACGTTCGTGCTCGGCGAGGGCTACCTCAGCCAGACCCCGGACGAGCCCGAGACCTATGTGCTCGAACGCTCCATCGTCACCGACTTCTCCCTCGTGCACGCGTGGAAGGGCGACCGCCACGGCAACCTCGTGTTCCGCAAGGCCACCCGCCAGTTCGGCCCGCCCGCGGCCATGGCCGGCCGCGTGTGCATCGCGCAGGTGGAGGAGCTCGTCGAGCCCGGCGAGATCGACCCGGATGACGTGCACCTGCCCGGTGTCTTCGTGCACCGGATCGTGGAGGTCGGCACGGACATCGAGAAGCGGATCGAGAAGCGCACCGTGCGCGCGTCGGGGGAGGGGCGGGCATGAGCGAGCAGACCACCGGGCGTCCCCAGGGCCTGAGCCGCGACCAGATGGCGGCCCGCGCCGCGCAGGAGCTGCCGGACGGCGCCTACGTCAACCTCGGCATCGGCATGCCCACGCTGATCCCCAACCACATCCCCGCCGGGCGGTCCGTGGTGCTGCAGTCCGAGAACGGCATCCTCGGCACGGGCCCGTACCCCACGGAGGACGCCGTGGACCCGGACCTGATCAACGCGGGCAAGGAGACCGTCACCGTGAACCCGGGGGCGTCCTTCTTCGACTCCGCGCTGAGCTTCGGCATGATCCGCGGCGGCAAGATCGACGTCGCCGTCCTGGGCGGCATGGAGGTCTCCGCCGCGGGCGACCTGGCCAACTGGATGGTGCCCGGCAAGATGGTCAAGGGCATGGGCGGTGCGATGGACCTCGTCCACGGCGCCGGCCGCGTGATCGTCATGATGGACCACGTGTCCAAGGACGGCACCCCCAAGATCGTCGACCAGTGCACCCTGCCGCTGACCGGCCGCGCCGTCGTCGACCGCATCATCACGGACCTGGCCGTGATCGACGTCGTCGGCACCCCGGAACAGCCCCGCCTGGCGCTCGTGGAGACCGCGCCCGGCATCACCGAGGAGCAGGTCCGCGCGCTCACCGGCGCGCCGCTGGACTGAGCCGACGACGCCGCCCCGCGGCCCCGGCGCACCGCCTCGGCGGGCATCGGGCCGGCACGGGATAGACTGGACGGCCGCGCCCTGATCGGGGCGCGGCCGTCGCCGTGGACGCTGGAAGGACGTGAGGCCATGGGCAAGAACAGCAAGGGCAAGGCCGCCAAGCAGCCGGCCCCCGGCGAGCGCCAGGTGATCGCCAACAACAAGAAGGCGCGCCACGACTACACCATCCTCGACACGTACGAGGCCGGCATGGTGCTCACCGGCACCGAGGTGAAGTCGCTGCGCGAGGGCAAGGCCTCGCTCGTGGACGGCTTCGCGGTCTTCTACCGGGACGAGCTGTGGCTCGAGCAGGTCTACATCCCGGAGTACCTCAACGGCTCGTGGACCAACCACGCCGCCCGCCGCCGCCGCAAGCTGCTGCTGCACCGCGCCGAGCTGACGAAGATCTCCCGCCAGATCCAGGATCCGGGCCTGACCATCGTGCCGCTGTCCCTGTACTTCCTGAACGGGCGCGTGAAGGTGGAGATCGGCGTCGCGCGCGGCAACCGCGAATACGACAAGCGGCACAAGCTGCGCGAGCAGCAGGACAACCGCGAGGCCCAGCGGGCCATGCGGATGCGCAACCGGCGCGCCGGCGTGGCCTGAGCGCGGTGGACCCCTTGGGAATGCCTCGGGGGCGTGCTACGTTGTATCTCTCGCAGGGCCGGTTTCAGGACCGGCGGGCCTCGCGCCCTCCGCCTGCAGTGGTGATTGACAACCTCATAGAGGAGTCGCCCCCATGGGGCCGATCGGTTTCGACGGTGTGTGTCGCGTCGGGAGAAGCGGGCCGAGGATGCAGAGTCATCTCGTCAAACGCTCTCTGCAAACCAATAAGTGCCGAATCCAAGCGCACTGACTTCGCTCTCGCTGCCTGATCAGTGATCGAGTCCGTCACCCCGAGGTCGCTGTCGCCTCGGATCGTGGCGTCAGCTAGATAGCCACTGGGCGTCACCCTCGCCGGGGGTCGTGACGCCGACATCAATCCGGCTGGGTCCGGGTTGGCCGCCCGTCTGCGGGACGGCCAGGACCGAGCAACACCCACAGCAGACTGCGCCCGGAGAAGACCTGGCAACACCTCATCGGACGCGGGTTCAATTCCCGCCGGCTCCACTCACCACCACGGGAAGGCCCCGGAATCACCCCGATTTCGGGGCCTTCGTCGTGTCCATGCCGGTGTGCGGCGGCCCGCCCCTCAGCCGGCCAGGACGGCGTGCAGGCCCAGGCCGGCGCCCCAGCCGACGACGACGGCCACCAGCCCCAGACCCAGATGCGCGGCCCACAGGCGGGCGGCTGTGCCCCATCGACGGGCGAGCACGGCGTCGGCGGCCTCAGCGGCCACGGTGGACCACGTCCCCAGGGCGAGGCAGAACCCGGACACCACGGCGGACACCGCCGCGACGAGCATGATCCCCTGCCCGTCGCCCCCGCCCCCGGAGGTGTGCACCAGCTCCGGCACGGCCAGGCCGACGGTGACGCCGAGGAGCAGGGCCGCCGTCGTGTTGGCGGTGAGCAGACCCCGGGGCCCGATCCGGTCGGTCAGGCGCCGACGCGCCAGGGCGCCGAGCGCCCCGCCCGCCGCGAGGCAGGCCAGGAGGGCCACCTGGAGGAGGGCGAAGACCTCGTATCCCGCGCCGCTCATGCGTGCTCCGCCGAACGATCCGTCCCGACCACGGGCGACCCCGGGGCGCCCCCGGCGCGCAGGCCGAGCACGGCCGCCGCCGTCGAGAGTGCAGCCATCAGCGCAAGCACGAGCAGCACCGCTACCGCCGCGGCGAGGACGCCACCCGCCCCGGACACCGCGGCGCCCAGCCGCACCGGCCACAGCACCAGGGCGACGGCGCCGGAGATGGTGGTGAACGCACCGAGGAAGCCGGTTCCCAGCCCGGCCACCAGGCGTGGACGCCAGTCCGGCCCGCGGCGGCGCGAGGCCGCCCACAGCAGGCCGAGCAGGAACGAGCCGAGCACGTTCACCACGAACAGCGGCAGGGCCTGGACGAGCACATCCACCGCCCCGAACGCGGCGCCGAACGTGCCGCGGAAGTTGGGCGCCCCGGCCAGCGCGGTCACCGCGTTCATCACCCCCGCACCGCACAGCACGCCCGCGGCACCGCCGAGGGCCACCGCACCCGCAGCGCCGGGCCGGCGATCCGTCCCGCGCCCGCCCCTCCGGTCGGCCGTCGTCTCCCCCCGCGCGGCCATCAGGCGCCGTCCCCGGTCTCGTCACCCGTGCGCAGGCGGGCGAGGACGTCGTCGTGGAGCAGGCCGTTCGTGGCCAGCGCGTGCCCGCCGAACGGGCCGTCCTCGCCGTCCAGCGAGGTGAAGCGGCCGCCGGCCTCGCGCACGATCGGCACCAGAGCGGCCATGTCATGCAGCTCGAGCTCGGGCTCGGCCGCGATGTCCACGGCGCCCTCGGCGACGAGCATGTAGGACCAGAAGTCGCCGAAGCCGCGCACACGCCACACGTCCGAGGTGAGCTGCAGGAACGCGCGGATCGAGCCGCGTTCGCGCCAGCCCTCGATCGAGGAGAAGGACAGCGACGCGTCCTCGACCCGATCCACGCCGGACACGGTGATCCGCTGAGCACGCGTGAGCGAGGTGCCCGCGAAGGCGCCCTGGCCGGCCGCGGCCCACCAGCGCCGGTGCAGGGCGGGGGCGGAGACGACGCCGACGACGGGCTCGCCGTCGATCAGCAGCGCGATGAGGGTGGCCCACACGGGCACGCCGCGCACGAAGTTCTTGGTGCCGTCGATGGGGTCGACCACCCACTGCCGGCCGGAGCGGCTCAGAGATCCGCCGAACTCCTCACCCACGATGCCGTCGCGCGCCCGGGCACGGGACAGGGTCGAGCGGATGGACTCCTCGGCGGCGCGGTCCGCATCCGTGACAGGGGTGAGATCCGGCTTGGTGCTGACCTCGAGGTCCTGGGCCTTGAACCGGGACATCGTGATCGAGTCCACGTTGTCCGCCAGCATGTGGGCCAGCCGCAGGTCCTCCGTGAGGTCGCGGCCGCGGGTCGCAGGGTTCTCAGGTCGCTCCATGCCGCCCACGCTATACCGCGCGGGCCGCCTCAGTCCTCGGACGACGCCGCGTCCTCCGCCCCCGAGGGGGCCAGCCGGTTGCCGAGCAGACGCCGCAGCGAGGCCAGGCGTGCCGCTCCCGAGGGGCCGGCGTGGCCCGCGGCCACCCATGCGTCCAGGCCGCAGCCGGGGGAGTCGGCGGTGTGGGTGCAGCCGCGCGGGCAGTCCGCCAGCCCGCCGGCGAGGTCGTCGAACGCCTCCACCACGCGGTCCGGCTCGACCCAGCCCAGCCCGAAGGACCGGATGCCGGGGGTGTCCACCACCCAGGTGTCCGGCAGGGGGGCGCCGTCGTCGCCCGTCAGCGGCAGTGCGAGCGCGGACGAGGAGGTGTGCCGGCCCCGGCCGGTGACGGCGTTGACGTGGCCGGTGGCCCGTTCCGCGCCGGTGAGCGCGTTCAGCAGCGTGGACTTGCCGACGCCGGAGGGCCCCACGAACGCGCTCGTGTGCCCGATCAGCCGCTCGGCCACCCGGGCCACGAGCGAGGCGTCCAGGGCGGTGTCCCCGGTCTCGGCCTCGAAGGTCGCCGCACCGGAGGTCATCACCTCCAGGTCCAGGGCCTCGTAGTGCGCCACCAGCGCGGCCGGATCACGCAGGTCGGTCTTCGTGATGAGGAGCACCGGGTGGATGCCGGCGTCGTAGCAGGCGACCAGGGCGCGGTCGATGAAGCCGGTCCGGGGCTCCGGATTGGCCGCGGCCACCATGATCACCAGCAGGTCGGCGTTGGCCACCACCACCCGCTCGACCTCGTCCGAGTCGTCCGCCGACCGGCGCAGGACCGTGCTGCGCTCCTCGACACGGACGATGCGTGCGAGCGTGCCCTCGTCCCCGGAGAGGTCCCCGACGACGGCCACCCGGTCGCCCGTGGCGATCGGCGTGCGGCGCAGCTCGCGGGCGCGCATCGCCGTGATCCGCTCGTCCAGGCGATCCGGCAGCACCACGGCGTACCGGCCGCGGTCCACCGTGGTGACCATGCCGACCTGCGCATCCTCGTGCTTGGGCCGCTCCTTGGTGCGCGGGCGGGTGCCGCGTTTGGACGGGCGCACCCGGACATCGGACTCGTCCCACGCGGAGGGATCGAGGCGCCGGGCCATCAGCGGGCCTCCTCGGCCGCATCGCCGGGTGCCACGAGCGCGGTCCACAGTGCGGGGAAGTCCGGCATCGTCTTCGCGGTGGTCGCCACGTCCACGATGCCGGTCCCCGGCACGCGCAGGCCGACGACGGCGGCGAAGGTCGCCATCCGGTGGTCGTGGTAGGTCTCGAGGGCGGCGGGCGACAGCGGCCCCGACGCGTCCGTCCCCGGGAAGCCGAGCGACGTCTCGTCCTCGTCCACGGTGATCCCCAGGCGGGCGGCCTCGGCGGTGAGCGCGGCGAGCCGGTCCGTCTCATGGCCCCGCAGATGGCCGATCCCCGTCAGGCGGGTGGGCCCGGAGGCCAGCAGGGCGAGCGCGGCCGCGGTGGGGGCGAGCTCGGCCGTGTCCGCGATCTCACCGGCGCCGGTGATGCGGGGCGCGCCGTCGTCGTGGACCGCCCCCGTCACCGTGAGCCGGCCGCGGGAGCGGTCCGTGCGGTCGACCGTGAGGGCCACGCTCGCCCCGAACTGCGGCAGGATCCGCCGCCAGCGGTCGCCGATCTGCGTCGTGCGGGTGGGCCAGTCCGGCACCGTCACGGAGCCGCCCGTGGCCACGGCGGCGGCCAGGAAGGGGCCTGCGTTGGACAGGTCCGGCTCGACGGTCGCCTCGTGTGCCGGGATGCGCCCCGGGGCCACGGTCCACGCCCCGGGACCCGTCTCGGCGACGTCCACCTCGAGCGCGCGCAGCACCCCGACGGTCATCGCGACGTGCTCCGGACTCGGCACGGTCTGCCCGGTGTGCCGCAGCCGGAGGCCGCGCGGCATCCCCGCGGCCGCCAGCAGCGCGGCGGACAGGAACTGGGAGGAGCCGGAGGCGTCGACCGCGACCTCCGGCACGTCGCCGTCGGGGGCCACCGTGGCCGCGTCCGCGCGGGTCGTCATCGTGAAGGGCAGGCGACCGGGCTCGCCCTCCTCGTTGACGGCCACCCCGAGCTGGCGCAGCGCGTCCAGGACCGGGGCCATCGGGCGCAGGCGCGCGCCGGCGTCGCCGTCGAAGCGGACCCGGCCGGGCCGCAGCGCGGCGACGAACGGGACGAAGCGCATGACCGTCCCCGCCAGTCCGCAGTCCACGGCGACATCCCCGGCCAGCGGCTCGCCGACCGGCATCGGATGCACCCGCAGTCCGCCGTCGGACAGGGGCTCGAACCGGGCCCCGAGCGCTGTGAGCGCCGTGCGCATCAATGCCGTGTCCCGCGACTCGAGGACGCCGTGCAGGACGCACGGACCGTCGGCGAGCGCGGCGAGCACGAGATGCCGGTTCGTCAGCGACTTCGATCCCGGCAGCCGCACCTCTCCGCGCACCGGGCCGCGCGCCACGGGCGCGGGCCAGGTCTCGGCGGCGTCGGGACGGGGGGCGGGGGAGTGCGCGGCGGCACGCGTGGGGCGGGTCACCGGACCAGCCTATCCGGCGGCTGTCGGCCGGGGTCGGCCTGTCGCGGGGGAATACCTGGAACGCTCCTGGCGCTCCACTGGACGACCCCGTACCCGTGTCGGCGCACCGGTCCCGCTCGCCGCGGACCGCAGCCGGAGAGGAGCCCCGCATGAGCGCCGCCCTGCTGACGCATCCCTCCCGGACCGTAGACTGGCCCGCGATGAGCACTGACAACAGCCGGCCGGAATTCGCCCGGCCCGAGGACGCCCCCGAGCACGACCGCGCCGACATCGACGTCGCCGCCGAGTCCGAACAGCAGCGCCGTGCCCGGTTCGAGCGTGACGCCCTCGAGTTCGTGGACCAGTTGTACTCCGCTGCGCTGCGCATGACGCGCAACCCGCAGGACGCCGAGGACCTGGTCCAGGAGGCGTACACGAAGGCCTACTCCTCGTTCCACCAGTACCGGCCCGGCACCAACCTCAAGGCCTGGCTCTACCGGATCCTCACGAACACGTACATCAACCTCTACCGCAAGCGGCAGCGCCAGCCCCTCGAGGCGGACAACCCTGAGGTGGAGGACTGGCAGATGGCCCGGGCCGCCGAGCACACCTCCGGTGGCCTGCGCTCGGCCGAGACGGAGGCCCTCGACCGGCTGCCCGACTCCCAGGTGAAGGACGCCCTGCAGGCGATCCCGGAGGAGTTCCGGCTCGCCGTCTACTTCGCGGACGTGGAGGGCTTCGCCTACAAGGAGATCGCCGAGATCCTCGACGTGCCGATCGGCACCGTCATGTCGCGGCTGCACCGCGGCCGCAAGCAGCTGCGCGAGCGCCTCGCGGACTACGCGGCCGCGCGCGGCATCAAGGCCCAGCCGAAGAAGAAGACCGGGCGCGGCGGCACGAAGCAGACCGAGACGAGCACGAAGGAGGCCACGCGATGACCGCGGACCAGCACGGCCATGAGTGCCGCGACGCCCAGGACGCCTCCCTGGAGCGGCTGTACCAGTACCTGGACGGCGCCCTGACGCCCGAGGACATCGAGCAGGTGCGCGCCCACGTGGCGGAGTGTCCGGACTGCCGGCACCAGAAGGAGCTCGAAGAGCTCATCCGCTCGGCGGTGCGTCGGTGCTGCCAGGAGAAGGCGCCCGCGCAGCTGCGGGCCACCATCATGACCCGCATCACCCAGATCTCGACGACGACCGTCACCTGGGGCTGACACCGCGACATGCGGACCCGTGGGCACCCGATCGGGCGCCCCGACGATGACGAAGGGCCGTCCCCTGAGGGGACGGCCCTTCGTGGTCTGCGGTCGCCGGGTGGCACCCGGCCGGTCCGCGACGCCGATCAGCGGATCAGGCGTTGGGACGCTTGCCGTGGTTGGCGCCGTTCCTGCGGCGGTCGCGACGCTTGCGTGCACGCTTGCTCATGACGGCTCCCTTCAACGAGTCGGTCGGTGGTCCATTCTGTCACATCAGGCCGTGGGCTCAGGCAGACCGAGCCACTGGTACCAGCCCCGGTGCAGCACGAGCCACGCGATGAGCCCGTGGCCCGCCTGCCCCGGGCGGCCCTGGCCGGAGGCGAGGTCCGAGCGCCACTGCTCGTGGCCCACCAGCGGGGTGAACGTGTCCACGTACACGTGGTTGCGCCGGTCGGCCACATCCAGGTAGGCGGCGTTGAGCTCGGCGAGCCGGGCATTGCGCTGCTCGTCCAGGGTGGGCGTGGGGCCCACCACGAGCACCGGGATGTTCCGCTGCGAGGCGGTGTCCAGGACGTTGGCCAGGTTCAGCCGCGAGCGGGCGGTCGAGGTGGCCTCCAGGTCCAGGTCCGCGTCGGACAGGGCCACGACGAGGCGGTTCTCCGTCTCCTCGGAGAAGCGCCGCGAGGCCTCGCCCCACCAGCGCTCGTTGAGGTCCTCGGTGGTCTCGTGCGGCACGGCCAGCACGTAGTTCTCCAGCTCCACGTCGGGGGCCTGGGTGCGGGCGAGCACGCGGCCCCACCAGCCGATGGCGCGGGCGTCGCCCGCACCGGCCAGCAGCTGGTCGCCGACGGCGGCGATCCGGATCCGGCGGTTGTGCACAGTGTGTCCTTTCGTCGGCCGATCCGGCGCCGCCGCCGCACCGGAGGGTGCGGCGGCGGCGCAGGGTCGGTCCGGGTCAGCGGCCGAAGGCGGCGTCCAGCAGCGTGCTGAGCTCCTGGTCGTGGCGGCCCTTGGTGCCCGCGGAGGTCGCGGCCGAGGCCGGGCGGGACACGAGGGTCACGGGGCCGTCGAGCTGCGGCACGAGGTTCAGTGCCATGAACGGCCACGGGCCCTGGTTCGCGGGCTCGTCCTGCACCCAGGTGACGTCGGCGACCGGGTAGGCGCGGAGCGCCTTGCGGATCTCGTCGAGCGGCAGCGGGTAGAGCTGCTCCACCCGCACGATCGCGGTGGACGTGTCACCGGACTTCTCGCGGCGGGCGAGCAGGTCGTAGTACAGCCGGCCGGAGACCAGCACCACGCGCGTGACGTCCTTGGCGTCCACCCCGGCGTCCGGGATGACCGGCTGGAAGCCGCCCTCGGTGAAGTCCTCCACCGAGTTCGCGGCGGCCTTGAGGCGCAGCAGCTGCTTCGGGGTGAACACGATGAGGGGCCGACGCGGGCGGGCGTAGGCGTGCTCGCGCAGCAGGTGGAAGTGGTTCGCGCCCGTGGAGGGGTTGACCACGCGCATGTTGTCCTCGGCGCACATCTGCAGGAAGCGCTCGATGCGGGCGGAGGAGTGGTCCGGCCCCTGTCCCTCGTAGCCGTGGGGGAGGAGCAGGACCACGGACGAGGTCTGCGACCACTTCTGATCGGCCGAGGAGATGAACTCGTCGATGATCGTCTGCGCGCCGTTCACGAAGTCGCCGAACTGGGCCTCCCACAGCACGAGGGCGTCGGAGCGCTCCACGGAGTAGCCGTACTCGAAGCCGAGGGCGGCGTACTCGGACAGCAGCGAGTTGTAGACCCAGAACTTCGCCTGGTCCTCGGAGAGGTGCTTCAGCGGCGCCCACGTCTCGTCGGTGATCCGGTCGTGGAACACCGAGTGGCGCTGCGTGAAGGTGCCGCGCTGGGAGTCCTGGCCCGCCAGGCGGACCGGCACGCCCTCCATGAGCAGCGAGCCGAAGGCCGCCAGCTCGGCGAAGCCCCAGTCGATGCCGCCGTCCACGGCCATCTTGGCGCGGCGCTCGAGCAGGGCCGCGAGCTTGGGGTGGACCGTGAAGCCCTCGGGCACGTCGATGTGCGCCTGCCCGATGGCCCGCAGCGTCTCGGCCGAGATGGCCGTGGACGCCGGCGCCTCCGGGGCCGCGTCCCGGTCCTCGGCCGGGCGGAGGCCCTCCCCGCCGGAGGCGGGCGCGTCCTCGTGGGTCTCCGCGAAGACCCGCTCCAGCTGCTGCTGGTAGTCCTTCAGGGCGCTGTCCGCCTCCTCCTGCGTGATGTCGCCGCGGCCCACGAGGGACTCGACGTACAGCTTGCGGGTGGAGCGCTTCTGCTCGATGAGGTTGTACATGCGCGGCTGCGTCATCGACGGGTCGTCGCCCTCGTTGTGGCCGCGGCGGCGGTAGCAGACGAGGTCGATGACGACGTCCTTGTTGAACCGCTGGCGGTACTCGAAGGCGAGCTGGGCCACGTGCACCACGGACTCCGGCTCGTCGCCGTTGACGTGGAAGATCGGGGCCTGGATGGTCTTGGCCACGTCGGTGGAGTACACCGCGGAGCGCGCCTGGGTCGGCGGCGTGGTGAAGCCCACCTGGTTGTTCACGATCACGTGGATCGTGCCGCCGGTGCGGTAGCCGGGCAGCTGCGAGAGCTGCAGGACCTCGGTCACGACGCCCTGGCCGGCGAAGGCCGCGTCGCCGTGCACCAGGATCGGCAGAACGGAGAAGGAGTCCGGGCGCTGGCCGCCCAGATCGAGGCGGTCCTGCTTGGCACGCACGACGCCCTCGAGGACCGGGTTCACGGCCTCCAGGTGCGAGGGGTTGGCGGCGAGGTACACGCGGGTGCTGTTGCCGGCGTCGGACACGAAGGTGCCCTCGGTGCCCATGTGGTACTTCACGTCGCCCGAGCCCGAGGCGCCGCCCGGGGTGGCCCCCTCGAACTCGCGGAAGACCTGGCTGTAGGTCTTGCCGGCGATGTTGGTCAGCACGTTCAGGCGACCGCGGTGCGCCATGCCGATGGCGACCTCGTCCAGCCCGGCGTCGGCGGCGTCGCCGAGGATGCCGTCCAGCAGCGGGATGAGGGACTCGCCGCCCTCCAGGGAGAAGCGCTTCTGGCCGATGTACTTGGTCTGCAGGAACGTCTCGAACGCCTCCGCGGCGTTGAGGCGGCCCAGGATGCGCAGCTGCTCCTCGCGGGTGGGCTTGGCGTACGGCTGCTCGAGCTTCTCCTGGAACCAGGCGCGCTCGGCCGGGTCCTGGATGTGCATGTACTCGACGCCGATGGTGCGGCAGTACGCGTCACGCAGCACGCCGAGGATCTTGCGCAGCGTCAGGCTGCCCGCCCCGCCGAAGCCGCCGGTGGGCCACTCGCGGTCCAGGTCCCACAGGGTGAGCCCGTGCTCGCGGATGTCGAGGTCCGGGTGGTAGGCCATCGAGTACTCGAGCGGGTCCACGTTGGCCAGCAGGTGGCCGCGGTCCCGGTACGCGTGGATGAGCTGCTGGATGCGGGCGACCTTGCCGATCTGCTCCTCCGGGTTCACCTGCACGTCCTGGGCCCAGCGGACGGGCTCGTAGGGGATGCGCAGGGAGTGGAAGACCTCGTCGTAGAAGCCGTCCTCGCCCAGCAGGAGGCCGTGCACGATCTTCAGGAACTCGCCGGAGCCGGCGCCCTGGATCACGCGGTGGTCGTACGTGGAGGTCAGCGTGATCGTCTTGGAGATCGCCAGGTCGTGCAGCGTGGACTCGGCGGCGCCCTGGAAGGCGGCCGGATAGGTCAGCGCGCCGACGCCGATGATGGCGGCCTGGCCCTGGGACAGGCGGGGCACCGAGTGCACGGTGCCGATACCGCCCGGGTTGGTCAGGGAGACCGTGGTGCCGGCGTAGTCGTCCATCGTCAGCTTGTTCTTGCGGGCGCGCTGGACGAGGTCGTCGTACGCCTTCCAGAAGCCGCGGAAGTCGAGGGTCTCGGCGGCCTTGACGTTGGGGACCACGAGCGCGCGGGTGCCGTCCGGGCGGGGCAGGTCGATGGCCAGGCCGAAGTTCACGTGGGCCGGCTCCACCATGGTGGGCTTGCCGTCGCGCTCCTCGTAGGTCACGTTCATCGAGGGCATGGCCGCGAGCGCGCGGACCACGGCGTAGCCGATGAGGTGGGTGAAGGAGACCTTGCCGCCGCGGGTGCGGGCCAGGTGGCTGTTGATGACCACGCGGTTGTCGATCAGCACCTTGGCCGGCAGGTCGCGCACGGTGGTGGCGGTGGGCACGGATAGGGAGGCGTCCATGTTCGTGGCCACGGCCTTGGCCATGCCCTTGAGGACGGTGGCCTTCTCCTGCTTCTCGTCCGCGGTGGTGGTGGCGGTGTCGGCGGGCTCGGAGGGCACGGCCTGGGCCGCCGGGGTCTTCTTGGGCTTGGGGCCGGTGCTGACCGAGGTCTCCTTGGGCTGCGCACCCCGGGCCGGGGCGGTCGCCGCCTTCGGCTCGGTCACCTTGGCGGTGGCCTTCGGCTCGGCCTTGGCGGCGGTCTTCGGCTCGGTCTTGGCGGCGGCCTTCGGCTCGGCCTCGGCGGCGGGGGCGCTGGCCTCGAGACGGGCGAAGATCTGTGCCCACTGCCGGTCCACGGAACCGGAGTCCTCGCGGTACTTCCGGTAGATCTCGGCCACCAGCCGTTCGTTCCCCGGGAACTCCTGTGCGAGCCGGTCCGACGTGAGTTCTGGCACTGTGTAACGCCTCTTCCTGAGCCTTGGGATGCGATGTGCTGCGCCGGGCCACCCGCGCGGCGCGCGTGGGGCCGGGAACGCCTCGAGACATCATAGTTCTTCGACGCCCCCGGTCGGAATGCCGCGGCCTCGGCTCGACTCCGCTCCCGGCGGACGCGCGGGGGCCTCACGGCGTCCGCCTCGTCTGGGAGACTGACGCCATGCGCTTCCTCACCGACCCGGCCGTCGACCTGACGTACAACGACGTCTTCCTCGTGCCCTCACACTCGGACGTCGCCAGTCGCATGGACGTGGACATCGCCCCGGATGACGGCACGGGCGCCACCATCCCCCTGGTCTCCGCCAACATGACCGCCGTCACCGGGCGCCGGATGGTCGAGACCATGGCCCGGCGCGGCGGTCTCGGGATCCTGCCGCAGGACATCCCGGCGGACGTGATCCGGGACGTCGTGCGTCGGGTGAAGGCGGCCCACCCCGTGGCGGACACCGCCCTGACCGTCGGCCCGCAGGACACGGTGCTGGACCTGCTCCACCTCGTGGACCGCCGCAACCACGGGGCCGTCTGCGTGGTGGACGCGCACGGCGGGCTGCTCGGCGTGGTCCGCCCCCAGGACTGCGAGGACGTGGACCGCTTCACCTCGGCCGCCTCCGTCATGCACCCTCCGGTGGTGACCCTCACGCTCGCCGAGCTCGGCGGCACGGACGGGGCCCCGAGCAAGGACGCGCTGCGGGCGGCCTTCGAGCGCCTGCACGCCGCGCACCAGGAGATGGCCCCCGTCGTGGACCCGGCGGTGGGCACCGCCGCCCCCGTGCTGCGCGGGGTCGTCACCGCGGCGGGCCTGCTGCGCTCGTCCTTGTTCACGCCCGGTCTCGACGACGACGGACGGCTCCGCGTCGGCGCCGCCGTCGGCATCAACGGGGCGGTGGGGGAGAAGGCCGCCGTCCTGGTCGAGGCCGGCGTCGACGTGCTCGTCGTGGACACCGCGCACGGTCATCAGCGGACCATGCTGGACGCGCTCGCCGCCGTGCGGGCCCTCGACCCCGGCGTGCCCGTGGTGGCCGGCAACGTCGTCTCCGGCGACGGCGTCCGGGACCTGGTCGCGGCCGGCGCGGACATCGTCAAGGTGGGCGTGGGACCGGGCGCGATGTGCACCACGCGCATGCAGACCGCGGTGGGCCGGCCCCAGTTCTCGGCGGTCCTGGAGTGCGCCGCCGCGGCCCGCGAGCTCGGGGCACGCGTGTGGGCGGACGGCGGGGTGAAGCACCCGCGGGACGTGGCGCTCGCGCTGGCCGCCGGAGCCAGCTCGGTGATGATCGGCTCGTGGTTCGCGGGGACGCTCGAGTCTCCGGGCGACCTCGTGCACGGTCCGGACGGTCGGCGGTACAAGGAGAGCTTCGGCATGGCCTCGGCCCGCGCGGTCCAGCACCGCACCCGCCACGAGGACGCCTTCACCAAGGCCCGCAAGGCGATGTTCGAGGAGGGCATCTCCTCCTCGCGCATGTACGTGGACCCGCGCCGCCCCTCGGTGGAGGACCTGCTGGACACCATCACGTCCGGTGTGCGCTCGTCGCTGACCTACGCCGGCGCCCACGACCTGGCGGAGTTCCGTGAGCGCGCCGTCGTCGGCCTGCAGTCCGCGGCGGGCTACGAGGAGGGCCGGCCGGTCGCCTCGTCGTGGTGAGGCGGCCGCATGCCCCTGCTCGTTCCGCCGGGGCCTGACGCCCCTATACTGGGCGGACTATGGATCACCCTGACACCTGTGTGCCAGACCGCTCGTCCGCCCACGCGGACGCGGCCGGATCGGAGCCTTCCAGTCCCGGTGCCCCGCACCGCCGCCCGGCCCGCCGTCGAGGGGGTGAGGTCGGGTGGAGTGGCTCCTGCTGATCCTCGGCCTGGCCCTGATCGTGGGCACCGGGTTCTTCGTGGCCGTCGAGTTCGCCATGATCGCGATCGACGTGCCCACCGTGCAGCGCATGGTGGACGCGGGTGACCGCGGCGCCGAGCCCCTGCTGCGCTGTCTCAAGTCACTCTCGACCCAGCTCTCCGCGTGCCAGCTGGGCATCACTCTGACCACACTGCTCACCGGCTACGTGATGGACCCGGCGATCAGCCGGCTCATCGACCCGCTGCTGCTCCAGGTGGGGCTGCCGGCCGGCGTGGTGGGCACCGTCTCGCTCGTCGTCGCGATGGTCGTGGCGACCCTGCTCTCGATGCTCCTCGGCGAGCTGATCCCCAAGAACATGTCCATCGCCGAGCCCATGGCGATCGGCCGCGCACTCGCCCGGCCCCAGCTCGTGTTCAGCACCGTGTTCAAGCCGGCGATCCTGGTCCTGAACGGGTTCTCCAACGGCGTGCTGGCCCGCGTGGGCATCGAGGCCAAGGAGGAGATCTCCGGCGCCCGCAGCCCCGAGGAGCTCTCCTCGCTGGTCCGCCGCTCGGCCCAGCTGGGCACGCTCGACGCGCAGACCGCCACGTTCCTGGACCGGACGCTGCGCTTCGCGGACCGCACCGCCGCGGACGTGATGACCCCGCGCATCCGCGTGGAGACGGTGAGGGAGGACCAGGCTCTGCCCGAGGTCCTGGACCTGGCCCGCAGCACCGGCTACTCGCGGTTCCCCGTGATCGGCGACTCCTCGGACGACATCCGCGGCGTGGTGCACGTGAAGAAGGTCGTGGCCGTGCCGCGGGAGCGCCGCGCCGACCTCGAGGCCGGTGCACTGATGACGGAGGTCATCCGCGTGCCGGAGACCGTGCACCTGGACCAGCTGCTGGCCGAGCTGCGCGACGCGAACCTGCAGATGGCCGTCGTCGTGGACGAGTACGGGGGCACCGCAGGGGTGGTCACGCTCGAGGACGTGGTGGAGGAGATCGTCGGCGAGGTCGCGGACGAGCACGACCGCGTCACCCCGGGGGTCCTCCAGACGGCCTCCGGCCGCTGGTACTTCCCGGCGGAGCTGCGGCCCGACGAGGTGCGGACCCAGATCCCGGCCCTCGTGGTGCCGGAGGACGGGGCCTACGAGACCGTCGGCGGGTACATCCTGGCCCGACTGGGGCGCCTGGCGGAGGTCGGGGACGTGGTGGACGTGGACGGCGGCACCCTGACGGTCGAGCGGATGGACGGCCGCCGCATCGAGCGCGTGCGCTTCGACCCGGCCGCTGAGGACGAGGAGACGCGCGCATGAACGGGGACGTCGTCGGACTGCTGTGGCTGGTGGTCCTGTTGGCCGCCAACGCCTTCTTCGTGGCGGGCGAGTTCGCCGTCATGGGCGCCCGCCGGGCGCAGATCGAGCCGCGGGCCGAGGCCGGCTCCCGCCAGGCCCAGGTGGCGCTCTACGCGATGGAGCACGTCTCCCAGATGCTGGCCGTCTGCCAGCTCGGCATCACGGTGTGCTCCCTGCTCATCCTCAACGTGTCCGAGCCGGCGCTGCACCACCTGCTCGTCGTCCCGATGGCCGCCCTCGGGGTCCCGTCCGCGGCGGCGGACGTGACCGCCTTCGTGCTCGCGCTGCTGGTGGTCACCTTCCTGCACGTGACCCTGGGCGAGATGGTGCCCAAGAACGCCGCCGTCTCGTTCGCGGACCGCGCCGTGATGCTGCTGGCCCAGCCGCTCGTGTGGCTCTCGAAGCTGCTGCATCCCGTCGTGGCCGCGCTGAACTGGACGGCCAACCTCGTGCTGCACGCCCTGCGCATCGAGCCGAAGGACGAGGTGGCCTCCTCCTACACGCTCGAGGAGGTGCAGTCGATCGTGGCCGAGTCCACCCGCTCGGGCACCCTGGAGGACGAGTCCGGCGTGCTGCACTCGGCCCTCGAGTTCTCGGACCACCGGGCCGGGGACGTGATGGTGCCGCTCGAGCGGGTCGTCACCGTCCCCGAGGGGATCACGCCGCACGACTTCGAGTGGACCGTGGGCCGCGTGGGCTTCTCCCGGTTCGTGGTCGAGGACCCCGACGGCGGCTACACCGGCTACCTGCACCTGAAGGACGTCCTCACCGTGGGCCCGTCGGGACACGACGAGCCGATCCCGCTCACGCGCGTGCGCTCGCTGGCCAACGTGCGGCTCGAGGACGAGGTCGAGGACGCACTCGCGCTCATGCAGCGCACGGGCTCCCACCTCGCCCGGGTCATCACGCCCGAGGGCGAGACCGCGGGCATCCTCTTCCTCGAGGACGTGCTCGAGGAGCTCGTCGGGGAGATCAACGACGTGACGCAGTCGCCACGTCGGTTCCGGCCCGCGTGAGCGTCGCGCGGGCGGCGCGGTGCTACTGTTGAGAACCGATTTCACACATCCTCCCGACACGAACGAGGTCGCCCCATGCTCCGCCGCCGTCGTCTGCCCGCCCTGACCGGGGCCCTCACCGCGCTCACCCTGAGCCTCGCCGCGTGCGGCGGGACCAGCGGCGACTCCGCGGGCGAGCAGGCCGCGGGCGCCTCTGCTGCCGCCGGGTCCGGCTCGGCCGCGGGCGCGCCCGTGGCCGTCGCCACGACGACGCAGCTCGGCTCCGTGCTCGACCGCGTGGTCGCGTGCGCCGACGCCCGCAGCGTCACGGTGATGGGCCCGGGGGATGATCCGCACGACTTCTCCGCCTCGTCCGCGCAGGTGAAGGACATGGTCTCCTCCGGCCTCGTGTTCTCCAACGGCCTCGGCCTCGAGGGCGGCATGGAGTCCGCCCTCGCCAACGCCGAGGCGGACGGCGCGACCGTCGTCGAGGTGGCGCCCCAGCTGGATCCGCTGCCCTTCGGCGGCCATGACCACGCCGAGGAGGGGGCGGGCCACGAGGGCCATGACCACGGGTCCGAGGACCCGCACGTCTGGATGGACGTCGCCCGCATGGCGAGGGCCGCCGAGCTGATGGGCGACACGCTCGCCCAGGAGCGGGGTGACGAGAGGTTCGCCGAGTGCGGCGCGACCGTGCGCGGGGAGCTCGAGCAGACGGACACGCAGGTCCGGGAGATCCTCGCCGGGGTCCCGGAGGACCGCCGCATGCTGGTCACGGACCACGACGCCTACGGCTACTTCAGCGAGGCCTACGACTTCACCGTGTCCGGCGTCGTCGTCCCGGGCGGCTCCACCGACGGCGAGCCCTCCTCCCAGGAGATCGCCGAGCTCGCCCGGTCCATCCGCGACGGCGGCGCAGACGCCGTGATCACGTCCGTGGGCGCGCGCAACAGCCTCGTGGACACCGTGGCCGAGGAGGCCGGCGACCTGCCGGTCATCGAGGTCTACGAGGGCGGCGTCGGCCCGAAGGACACCCCGGAGGCGGACTACGCCGAGGCCATGCTCCTCAACGCCCGCACCCTCGCCGACGCGCTGGAGGGCTGAGGATGGACTGGCTGCTCGAGTCCTTCCAGATGGGATTCCAGCAGCGCGCCCTCGTCGGCGGACTCATCGCCGTGGTGATGTGCTCGGTCGTGGGCACGTGGCTGGTGCTGCGCGGGATGAGCTTCTTCGGGGACGCGTTCGTGCACGGTGTCCTGCCGGGCATCGCCCTGGCGGTCGTCACCGGTGGCAGCCCCCACCTCGGTGCGGCGGTGGCCGCCGTCGTCATGATGGCGGGCATCTCGCTGGTGCACCGGGCCACCACCCTCAAGGAGGACACCGCCATCGGCCTGCTCTTCGTGGGGATGATGGCCCTGGGCGTGGTGATCATCTCCAAGTCGGACTCCTACACGGGATCGCTCACGTCGATCCTGTTCGGCGATGTGCTGGGGGTCAGCGTGGACGGCATCGTGACCCAGGCGGTCATCGCCGTCGTGGTGATCGCCCTGGCCCTGCTGCTCTACCGGCCCCTGCTGGCACTGAGCTTCTCCGAGGTCAAGGCGCGCTCGCTGGGCATGCGACCGGGGCTGACGCACACGCTGCTGCTGGTGATGATCGGCGCGGCCGTGATCGGTTCGTTCCAGGCGGTGGGCACGGTGCTCGTGTTCGGCCTCCTCGTGGGACCGCCCGCGACGGCGGCGCTGCTGACGCGCAGCGTCCCCCAGATGATGCTCGTCTCCGTCGTGATCGGCGCGGCGTGCGTCGTCACCGGGCTCACCCTCAGCTACCGGCTGGGCACGGCGGGTTCGGCCACCATGGCGCTCATGCCGATCCTGCTGTTCTTCGTCGTGCTCGCCGTCCGCGCCGCCGTGCTGGCGCTCCTGGGCCGGCACGTGCGCTCGCGCGCGCAGCGTGAGCAGGAGACGCCGGTCGTGGCCCTGCCCGGAGCGGAGGTCGCCCGATGAACGCGTCCTTCCCCGCGGGCGCCGCGGCGGCCACGCCTCCCCTCGCGGTCGCCCGGGCGCTCGAACTGCGCCACGGCTCGCACGTGGCCGTCCGGCCCTCCGACTTCACCCTGCCGGCCCGGCGGCTGATCGCGGTGATCGGGCCCAACGGCTCCGGCAAGTCCACGCTGCTGACCGCCCTGGCGGGCCTGAGCGACCCGGCCTCCGGTGCGCTGGAGGTGCTCGGCGAGAACCCGCGGCGGCGCTCGCAGCGCACCTCCTTCGTGATGCAGTCCATCGGCGTGCCCCAGGGAGTGCCGGTGACGGTGCGCGACGTCGTCGGGATGGGCCGGTACCCCACGCTCGGGTGGTTCCGCCCGTTCCGGAAGCAGGACCGGGACATCGTGCGGGCCGCCATGGAGCGCATGCAGGTCGCGGACCTGGCGCGGCGGCACCTCGACCAGCTCTCCGGCGGCCAGCGCCAGCGCGCCTACGTGGCCCAGGGCCTCGCCCAGGACCACGACGTGCTGCTGCTCGACGAGCCGATGACGGGCCTCGACATCGTCTCCGCCCGCACGATCGACGACCTCCTCCACGAGGAGCCGACGCGCGGGGTGTCCGTGGTCTACACGACCCACGATCTCGACGAGGCTGCGGAGGCGGACCATGTGGTCCTGATGGGCGGGCGTGTCGTGGCCTCCGGCCCGCCGCGGAACGTGCTCACGGTCGAGAACCTGGACATCGCCTACGGCCGGGGCGCCCTGCACGGGCCCTCCAAGGCAGTCGAGGACCCGGCGGACTTCCTGGACGACCCCGCGGGCGGCATCCGCCACTGACCGGGGCCCGGCCCCGGGGTCAGGCCGCGCGGGTGCGCCCCTCGGCCCGGCAGCGGGCACAGACGCCGGTGATCTCCACCGTGTGGTCCGCGTCCGTGAAGCCGTGCTCCGCGGCGACGGCGGTGGCCCACGCCTCGACGTGGGGGGCGGTGACCTCGACGGTGGTCCAGCAGATCCGGCACACCAGGTGGTGATGGTGGCCCTCGTCCTCGCACCGGCGGTACACGGTCTCGCCGTCGTCGCGGCGGAGCATGTCCACGAGGCCGTCGTCGAGCTGCTGCTGCAGGGTCCGGTACACGGTGGCCAGCGAGACGCGTTCGCCCTGGTCCTGGAGGCGGGCATGGAGCTCCTGCGCGCTCACGAAGTCCGGGATGCGGTCCAGGGCTCGGTCGACGGCGGCCTTCTGCCGGGTCGCCCGGGGACGGGCGGCCCGGGGGCTGGGCTGGGGGGCGCTCACGGTGCTCACGACTCCTTCTGCGGCGGCTGCCGCCTCCTCCGCGCGGTCCGGAACAGGTCCGCGCGGGCCATCCTCCAGGTTATCAGCGGCGCCGAATGGGGCGTGGAGTAGGGTGTCCGGGTGCACAGCGAGAGCCCGGACCCATCCCCTGTCCCGGACCGCGACGGCGCCGCCCCCGATCGACCCGACCCGCTGATCGTCGTCGACGAGGGGCAGGGCCGCGTGGTCCCGGCGCCCACGGCGGCCCCGTCCTCGTCCCATGACGCCGGCGGCGACCCGGACGCGGACATCGACGGCGTCGACCCTGAGGCCGCCGAGCCGCCCACCCTGGTGACGGTGGACGTGCTGGCCGGCTGGCTCGGCCTGGCCCCCGTCGAGGACCTGCCGCCGGTGCCCGGGGGCCCGGCCTACGCCCAGCCGGGCCGATGCCGCCCGAACCGGGTGATCCTGCTCGACGTCCGGTTCCGGGCCACGGGGGGCGGGCCGGACCACGCCGCCTATCTCCAGGGCCATCTGCCCGGCGCCGTCTACGTCTCCCTGCCCAGCCAGCTCGCCGGCCACGCCGGTCCGGCGGCGGGGCGCCACCCCCTGCCGGACGCGCGCCAGTTCGCGGAGACCGTGCGGATGTGGGGGATCGACGAGGGGGACACCATCGTGGTCTACGACGACGACCACGGCCTGTCCGCCGCGCGCGCCTGGTGGCTGCTGCGCCACGCGGGGCTGCGGGACTCCGTGCTCCTGGACGGCGGCCTCGAGGCGTGGCGCGCCGCGGGCCTGCCCCTGCAGCCCGGTGAGGTCATCCCGGTGCCCGGCACCGCCCGGCCGTCGTGGGGCCGCATGCCCGTCGTGGACACGGCCGGCGCCGAGGCGATGGCCTCCGGCGGTCTGCTCCTCGACGCGCGGGCGGCCGAACGCTACCGCGGGGAGGTCGAGCCCTTCGACCCCGTGGCCGGGCACATCCCCGGGGCGCGGAACGTGCCCACGGCGGAGAGCATCGCCGAGGACGGCCGCCTGCGGCCCGCCGCAGAGCTGGCGGAGCGGTTCGACGCCGTCGGCGTGGACGACGCCACTCCCGTGGCCGTGTACTGCGGCTCGGGCATCACCGCGGCGCACGCCGTGCTCACCCTGGCCGTCGCGGGGCGACCCGGAGTGGCGCTCTACCCGGGTTCGTGGTCAGCATGGGTCCAGGACCCGTCCAACGCCGTCGCGGTCGGCCCCGAGCCCTACGGCGCGTCCGGCCGGGACTGACGAGCCCCGGGGCCCCGCCCCGCCGACCCCCAGGAGGACCCCCCATGGCCACCGTCTTCAGCAGGATCATCGCCGGCGAGCTGCCCGCCCGCTTCGTGTGGCAGGACCCGACGTGCGTCGCGTTCCTGTCCGCCGCGCCGCTCCAGCCGGGGCACACGCTCGTGGTGCCCCGTGAGGAGGTGGACGAATGGGTGGAGGTCGACCCGGCGCTGGTCACGCACCTGACGACGGTCGCCCAGCAGATCGGCAAGGCGCAGGTGGCGGCGTTCTCCGCCCGCCGGGCCGGGCTCATGATCGCCGGCTATGAGATCCCGCACCTGCACGTGCATGTGTGGCCCTCCACCTCGCTCGCCGACTTCGACCTGGCCCGCGTGGACAACGCCCCCGATCCGGCGGACCTGGACGACGCCGCCGCCCGCCTCCGCGCGGCCCTGCGGGACCTGGGCCACGGCGAGGTCGTCCCGCAGGACTGACGGCCCGCGCCGCCCGGGCCCGACTCAGGCGCGCGTGGCCCGGGCGAGCGCCTGACGCACCCGCTTCTCGGAGACCGAGACCGCCGTGCCCAGCTCCTGGGCGAAGAACGAGACGCGCAGCTCCTCGATGAGCCAGCGCACCCGCTCCAGCTCCGCGGGCACGGGCGTGCCCGCGAACCGGGCGCGGTGGGCCGCGACGGCGGCGTCGAACTCGTCCTCGAGCCCCTGCACCACCGCCATGTGCTGCCCGTCGCGCTGCAGGTGGCCGCCGGCGTCCAACCGGTCCAGGCGCGTCAGCATGCCCTGCAGGTAGCGCGGCAGGTGCTGCAGCCGCTCCCAGCCCGTGGTGGCCACGAAGCCGGGGAACACGAGCTGCTCGAGGTGTGCCTTCACGTCCGACAGCGCCGGCGCGAGGGCGAGCGAGACCGAGCCCTTGAGCCGGCGTCGCACCTGCGCGGCCCGGGAGAGCACCTGCTCCACCAGGGACGTGACGGCGAAGACCGTGTCGATCAGGTCGGCCCGCACCCGGTCGAACAGGGCGCGGAACGCGGCCTCGTCGAACGGCAGCTCGTCCCCGACGAGACGGTCGACGGCGGCCTGCGTGCAGTCCGCGACGAGGGAGTCCACCGAGCCGTGCGGATTCTGGGTGAAGGTGAGCTTCTCCCTGTTGTCCAGGTGGTCCAGCACGTAGCGCTGGGGGCTGGGCAGGGTGGCCAGCAGCAGCCGGATCACCCCGGCCCGGTGCCAGGCCGCCTGGTCCTCCGCGGACCGGGCCACGGTCAGGCCGGCCGCGGGGCCGCCGTCGGGCGTGGTCTCGGGCACCAGGCTCGGGTAGCCCGTGATGGCGGGGCCGCGCGCCCCGGCCGCGGTGGAGACGGTCTTCGGCACCGTGCCGATGCTCCATGAGGTCAGCCCGTGCCGCTCCTCGAAGGCCGGCGTCGCGCCGGACCGCCCGGGGCCCTCCGGGCGACGGCGTCCCTCGGCCCCGGCCCGCCCGTCGGCCTGGGCCCGGCC
>NZ_JXSP01000074.1:0-350 GCF_000946635.1 Micrococcus sp. MS-ASIII-49 | reverse complement strand
GAGCTGCTGGGCCACGTCCGGGGCGGGCACGAGGTTCTTGCGCACGGCCTTGGGCAACGCCTTGATGAGGGCGGTGACGAGCTCGACCCGCAGGCCGGGGACCAGCCACGCGAAGGGGCCGGGGGAGACCTGGTTGAGCAGCAGGATCGGCACGGCCACGGTCACGCCGTCGGTGCCGGCCGCGCCGGTCGGGTCGTACGTGTACTCGAGGTCGAGCTCCACGTCGCCGCCGGGCATCGGATACGTGAACGTGGTGGGGAACGCGTCGGTGTCCAGGTCCTCGGCGTCGGCGGTGAGCAGGGCGGCGACGTCGAGGTCCAGCAGGTCCGGCTGATCCTGGCGCGCCTTCT
>NZ_JXSP01000073.1:0-4390 GCF_000946635.1 Micrococcus sp. MS-ASIII-49 | reverse complement strand
AGGCGCGCGTCCTCGCCCTCCAACGGCTGATCCTGGCGCGCCTTCTTCCACCACGCGTCGAAGTGCCGCTCGGAGACGACGTTTCCCGGGATCCGCGCGTCGTAGAAGGCGAACAGGTCCTCGTCCCCGATCCGCAGGTCGCGGCGGCGCAGGCGCGTCTCGAGGGCGTCGACCTCCTCGAGCGCGGCGCGGTTGCGGGCGAAGAACCGGTGGCGCGTGCGCCAGTCGCCCTCCACGAGGGCGTGCCGGATGAACAGCTCGCGGGAGAGCTCCGGGTCGATGCGGCCGTACCGGACCGAGCGGTCCGGGATCAGGGTGACGCCGAACAGCGTCACCTTCTCGCGCGCGACGACGGAGCCCGCCCGCCGCGACCAGTGCGGCTCGTTGTAGGCCCGCTTGACGAGGTGGCCGGCGACCTCCTCGGCCCACTCCGGCTCGATCCGGGCCACCGTGCGCGCCCACAGCCGTGAGGTCTCCACGAGCTCGGCGGCCATGACGAACGGGTGGCGCTTCTTGAACAGGGCGGAGCCGGGGAACACGGCGAAGCGGGTGCCGCGGGCGCCCGCGTACTCGCGACGGCGCTCGTCGTAGGCGCCGATCTGCGCGAGCAGGCCGGTGAGCAGGGACTTGTGCACCGCCTCGTGCCGGCCCACCGGGTCCACGGGTCCGGCCTCGACGGTGAGGCCCACGTCCTTGGCGAGCTGGCGCAGCTGGCGCACCAGGTCCTGCCACTCCTGCACGCGCAGCCAGTTGATGTGCTCACGGCGGCACAGCTTCCGGAACTGGGAGCCGGAGAGCTCCTTCTGCCGCTCGTGCAGGTAGGCCCAGAGGTTCAGGATCGCGGAGAAGTCCGAGTTCTCGTCCGCGAACCGGCGGTGCAGCTCGTCCGCGGCCTCGCGCTGCTCCGTGGGGCGCTCGCGGGGGTCCTGGATGGTCAGGGCCGCGGCGATCACCATGACCTCCCGGACGCAGCCGCGTTCACCGGCCTCGAGGATCATGCGGCCCAGCCGCGGGTCAACGGGCAGACGGGCCAGGCGGCGTCCGACCCGGGTGATGGTGCCGGCGCGGGCGCCGCCGGCCTCGAGCGCGCCGAGCTCGGTGAGCGTGGTGGCGCCGTCGGTGACCTGTCGGCCGTCCGGGGGCTGGACGAAGGGGAACTCCTTGACGTCGCCCGGGGTGCGGGCCACACCGAGGGACAGCATCTGCAGGATCACCGAGGCCAGGGAGGTGCGCAGGATCTCCGGGTCCGTGAACTCGGGGCGGGAGAGGTAGTCCTCCTCCGAGTACAGGCGGATCGCGATGCCGTCCGAGGTGCGGCCGGACCGGCCCGCGCGCTGGTTCGCGCTGGCCTGGGAGACACGCTCGATCGGCAGGCGCTGCACCTTGGTGCGGTGCGAGTACCGCGAGATGCGCGCGGTGCCCGTGTCGATCACGTACTTGATGCCCGGCACGGTCAGGGAGGTCTCGGCGACGTTCGTGGCCAGCACGATCCGCCGGCGCACCCCGGCCCCGGCGCGGCCGAACACGCGGTGCTGCTCCGCCATGGACAGGCGGCCGAACAGCGGCAGGATCTCCGTGCCGGCCAGGCGCGTGGTGCCGGCGACGACGCCGGTCAGGTGGTCCGCGGCCTCGCGGATCTCCCGCTCGCCCGGCAGGAACACGAGGATGTCACCCGGCGGCTCGGCGGCCAGCTCGAGGACGGCGTCGCCGATCGCGTCGAGGGGGTCGCGGGTCTCGGCGGCGTCGTCCGCATCGTCCTCGGGGTCGTCGGGGGAGGGCTCGTCGGTCAGCGGCCGGTAGCGGATCTCGACGGGGTAGGTGCGCCCCGAGACCTCGATGATCGGCGCCGGGACCACGCGGCCGCCGTCGTCGGCCTCCACCGCGTCCGCATGGTCCTCGCCCGCGGCCAGCGGCCGGCCGAAGTGCCGGGCGAAGCGCTCCGGGTCGATGGTGGCCGAGGTGATGATCACCTTCAGGTCCGGGCGCTGGGGCAGCAGGTTGCGCAGGTAGCCCAGGAGGAAGTCGATGTTGAGGCTGCGCTCGTGGGCCTCGTCCACGATGATCACGGAGTAGCGGCGCAGCTGCGGGTCGTGGGGGATCTCGGCCAGCAGGATGCCGTCCGTCATGACCTTGACCCGGGTGGCCTTCGAGGTCTGCGTCGTGAAGCGGACCTGGTAGCCGACCGTCTGCCCGATCTCCTCGCCCAGCTCCTGCGCGATGCGCTCGGCCACCGAGCGGGCGGCGATGCGCCGGGGCTGGGTGTGGCCGATCGAGCCGGCCTCCCCGAGCCCGAGGGCCAGGCACATCTTCGGCAGCTGCGTGGTCTTGCCCGAGCCGGTCTCGCCCGCGACGATCACCACCTGGTGGTCGCGGATCGCGGCCATGATCTCCTCACGGCGCTCCGCCACCGGCAGGTGTTCGGGGAACGTGATCGCGACGGCGTCGTGGGGCGTCGCCGACGGCTGCGCGGCGGGCGTGGAGGGCGGGGGAGTCTGCGTCATGACGGCCTCCATCCTAGGCGCGCGGGGGCCCGGGCCGACCCGGACGGGGCGAATCCGGGACGGACCTGGGACTGGGGCTGAGAGTCCGGATGTGATTCTCTGGAGCCCATGGACACGAACACCGTCTTCCTGTTGGCGGCGATCGGCCTCTATTTCCTCGCGATGATCGCGATCGGCCTGTACGCCTCCCGCAAGAACACCGACCTCGACGACTACATGCTCGCAGGACGCGACATGAAGCCGTCCGTCGCGGCGCTCTCCGCGGGTGCGTCCGACATGTCCGGCTGGCTCCTGATGGGCCTGCCCGGCGCGATCTACGCCGCGGGCCTGGTCGAGGGCTGGATGGCGGTCGGCCTGACCGTGGGCGCGTGGGTGAACTGGCGCGTGGTCGCCCCCCGCCTGCGCTCCTACACCGAGGTGGCCGGGAACTCGATCACGATCCCGTCCTTCCTCGAGAACCGATTCAAGGACCGCACGCACATCCTGCGGATCGTGGCCGGCCTGATCATCCTCGTGTTCTTCACCTTCTACGTGTCCTCGGGCATGGTGGCCGGCGGCAAGTTCGTCGAGTCCACCTTCGGCCCCGACTCCTTCTACGCCCAGGGCATCAGCATCAACTACCTCACCGGCATGCTCGTGGTCGCGGGCATCACGGTGCTCTACACCCTGTTCGGCGGCTTCCTCGGCGCCTCGCTGACGGACGTGGCCCAGGGCATCCTCATGTTCCTCTCCCTGCTGGCCGTCCCCATCGTCGTGATCCTGACCATGGGCGGCTGGGACGCCGTCGTCGAGGGCATCCGCGCCGCCGACGCCGCCGGCGGCGGAGTGAACCACTTCTCGATGTTCGAGAACGCAACGCTGATCGGCGTCCTGTCCTCCCTCGCCTGGGGCCTGGGCTACTTCGGCCAGCCGCACATCATCGTCCGCTTCATGGCCCTGCGCACCCCGCACGACGCGGCCGTCGCCCGGCGCGTCGGCATCGGCTGGATGGCGCTGTCCGTGTTCGGTGCCGTGATGGTGGCCCTCGTGGGCATCGCCTACTTCCAGGCCAACCCCGGCACCACGCTCGAGGACCCGGAGACCGTGTTCCTGGTGCTGGCCTCGATCATGTTCCACCCGTTCGTGGCCGGCCTGGTGCTGGCCGCCGTCCTCGCCGCGATCATGTCCACGCTCTCCTCGCAGCTGATCGTGTGCTCCTCCGCCCTGGTGGAGGACCTCTACATGCTGCGCGGGCGCACCGGTTCCCCGACGTTCACCCTGTGGCTCGGCCGCATCGGCGTGCTGGTGGTGGCGCTCGTGGCGGGGCTGCTCGCCCTCGACCCGGACTCCTCCGTGCTCGAGCTCGTCTCCTTCGCGTGGGCCGGCTTCGGCGCCGCCTTCGGCCCCGTGATCCTGCTCGCCCTGTACTGGCCGCGGTTCACCTCGTGGGGGGCGATGGCCGCCATGGTCACCGGCGCCGCCGTCGCCTGGGTGTGGTCCGAGGCCAGTGCCGAGACGTGGGAGTGGTTCGGCCTGTACGAGCTGCTGCCGGGCTTCGTCGCCGCCTTCGTGGTGGGTGTGGTGGTGTCCCTCGTGACCCAGCGCTCGCGCCGGGTGCAGCGGCGGATCGACGCCGAGTTCACCGGCGCGATCGACATCGTGGCCGGCCGCGAGCCGCACCCGGACGTGGCCCCGGCCGCCATGACGCGCGACGCCGCCGGGGGCTCGACCGCAGCCGCCACGGATCCGCGCGCGCAGGCGTGAGGCTCTTCCTCGCGATCCGTCCGCCGAGGGCCGTGCTCGACCACCTCGAGCCGGCCCTCGACGGCGTCCGGGACCGGGCCGGGGGTCTGCCACCGCACGCTCTGGGTGGGCGGGCCCCGACGAACAGAGTGGTCACGACGTGCCGT
>NZ_JXSP01000072.1:0-5222 GCF_000946635.1 Micrococcus sp. MS-ASIII-49 | reverse complement strand
ACGGCACGTCGTGACCACTCTGTGTGCGTCAGGCGGGCGACGGGCCGGACGGAGCGGGAGACCCATCCGGCCGACCCGGCCCGGGGTCAGCCCTCCAGCGGGCCCTGCACCGCGTAGAGGCGCTTGTTGGCGAACTCGTCCACGGCCATGGGGCCGAGCTCGCGGCCGAAGCCCGAGCGCTTCACGCCGCCGAAGGGCAGGTTCGCGCCGGCGGCGGAGGCGAGGTTCACGTTCGCCATCCCCACCTCGAGCTGGTCGGCCACGCGCTTGGCCTCGTCCAGGTCCGTGGAGAACACGGCGCCGCCGAGACCGTACTGGGAGTCGTTGGCCAGCGCCACGGCCTCCTCGGCCGAGGACACCTTGTAGACCACGGCGGCCATGCCGAACAGCTCCTGCGTGTAGGCGGGGTTCTCCTGGTCCACGTCCGTGATCACGGCCGGGGAGACGTAGAAGCCCTCGCCCTCCGGGCCGGAGACGCGCTCGCCGCCCACGTGGACGGTGGCGCCGGCCTCCTTGGCCGCGGCGATCTGCTCGGTGAGCCCGTCGGCCGCGGACTCGGAGGACAGCGGGCCGTAGACGTCGGCGTCGCGCGAGGTCGGGTCGCCGGGCTTCATCGCCGAGGAGCGCTGGACCAGCTCATCCACGAAGTCGTCGTAGAGGTCCTCCATGACGATCATGCGCTTGTTCGAGTTGCAGGCCTGGCCCCAGTTGCCCATCCGGGTGGCCAGTGCGTCGCGGGCGGCCGCGCGGGCGTCCGGCGCGGAGAGCACGATGTACGGATCGGAGCCGCCGAGCTCGAGGACGACCTTCTTGAGGTGCCGGCCGGCCTGCTCGGCGACGGCGGCGCCGGCCCGCTCCGAACCGGTGAGGGACACGCCCTGCACGCGCGGATCGGCGATGATCGTGGAGATCTGGTCGTGGGTGGCGAACAGGTTCTGGTACACGCCCTCCGGCAGGCCGGCCTCGGTGAAGAGCTCTTCCAGCAGCTGCGCCACCTGCGGGTTGATCTCGGCGTGCTTGAGCAGGATGGTGTTGCCGAGCACGAGGTTCGGCGCCACGAAACGGGCCACCTGGTACACCGGGAAGTTCCACGGCATGATCCCCAGCAGCGGGCCGATCGGCAGCCGCTGGACGAACGCCTCCTGCCCGGAGAACTGCTTGATCGGCTGGTCCGCGAGCAGCTCCTCGGCCTCGTCCGCGTAGTACCCGAAGATCTGGGCGCTGTAGCGCACCTCGCCGACCGCCGCGCCGAGGGCCTTGCCCATCTCCGTGGTGATCAGCGCAGCGATGTCCTTGGAGCGCTCGGCCAGCAGCTCGGAGATCCGCTTCACGACGGCGGCGCGCTCGGCCACCGACTTCCGGGACCACTGCTCGTAGGCGGCCTGCGAGGCGTCGAGGGCGTCGGCGATCTGCTGATCCGTGGCGTTGTCGAAGGACTTCAGCAGCTCCCCGGTGGCCGGGTTGATCGTGCGGTAGCCCTGAGAGGCGGAGGTGGTGGTCATCAGTCGTCACCCTTTCGTGTGGACGTCCTGCGGTCAGCTCCCCATCCTGCCGGAGGCCCCGCTCACTCCCAGATCCCGGACGCCCCTCTTCGCCACGAGCCGAGAAGGTGGGTGTCCACGACCCCGGCGGCCTCCATCAGGGCGAAGCACGTGGTCGGCCCCACGAATCGGCAGCCGTGCGCCTTCAGCGCCCTCGCGAGCGCGCGCGACTCCTCCGAGGCCGAGGGGACCTGCGCCACCGTCTCCGGCCGTGGGGTCGCGGCAGGCTGGTGCGCCCAGACCAGCCCCGCCAGACCGCGGGCCGGCCGGTCGCCGTCGCCGTGCCAGGCGGGGCCCGCGCCGGGGGAGCCCGGGTGCAGCGGGGTGAACCGCTCGCCGCGCATCCCGACGACGGCCTGCGCGTTCGCGATCGCCGCCTCGATCTTGCGCCGGTTCCGGATGATGCCGGGGTCCGCCAGCAGCGCCTCGACCTCCGCGTCCCCGAACGCCGCGACGGCGTCCGCGTCGAAGCCCGCGAACACCTCCCGGAACCGGGGCCGCTTGGCCAGGACGGTCCGCCAGCTCAGGCCCGACTGGAACGCCTCGAGGACGAGGCGCTCGAACAGGCCCCGCTCGTCCGTGACGGGCAGGCCCCACTCCGTGTCGTAGTACTCCCGCAGCAGCGGATCCCGTGCCGCCCACGGCGGGCGGGCCCGCCCGTCCTCACCCACGACGACGCCACTCGGCGGCGCCTGTCGCCCGTCGGCCGGTGGATCCTCGGCGAGGGTGGAGACGGGGGCGGGGAGGCCGTCGTCGGCGTGGTGCGCGCTCATGCACCCGAGCCTAGGAGCGGCCCCGGACATCCGGAGCCGGAACGCGACGCCCGGGGACGCAGCCCCGTCTGCGGACACCTGTGCAGGAGGCACGGCCAGACGTCGTCACTCGAGCCGCCCGGCCCGCAGCCGCCACGTGTGGTCGCACCGGGCCGCCACGGCGGGGTCGTGCGTGACGACCACGATCGCCCGCTCCGGCTGGGACATGGAGCGGAAGAGCCCCATCACCTCGTCGGTGCGCTCCTCGTCCAGGGCGCCCGTCGGCTCGTCGGCGAGCAGCAGGGAGGGCCCCATGATCACGGCCCGGGCGATAACCACGCGCTGGCGCTCGCCGCCGGAGAGTCGGCCGACGGGGTGGTTGAGACGGTCTCCGAGTCCGAGCCGCGTCAGACGCTCGGCGGCCATGTCGCGACGCTCGCGCTTCGCCGGGCGCGGCCGCGCGTAGAGCAGCGGCAGGGCCGCGTTGTCCACGGCGGTCGCCCGATCGATGAGCAGATGGTCCTGGAGCACGATGCCGCACGTCCGGTTCCGGTAGGCGTCGCCGTCGGACGACCACGGTGCCGGCAGGCTCCGCCCGGCCACACGGATGCTCCCGGCGTCCGGTGTGTCAAGGCAGGCGAGGAGCCGCAGCAGGGTCGACTTGCCGGACCCGGAGGGTCCCATGATCGCGTGGACGCCGCCCCCGGGGACCTGGAGCGAGACGCCGCGGAGCACGGGGACATCCCCGGCGGGGCCGCGGTAGGAGCGGTGTACGTCGTGCACGGTGAGCAGGGACATCACACGGTCCTTTCGACGAGTGCCGCCGTGCGGACGGCCCGGTGCAGCTGGCGGAGGGGATGACGGGTGCACGCAGCGGCGATCGCCAAGACGACCGCCAGCCCGACCACGACGACGGCAGGCGCCGGACGCAGTCCGCCCGCTTCCGAGGCGATGCCGAGGCCGAGCAACGATCCGAGCACGGCCGGAATGCCCCACACCGCGGCCACGGATGTGGCGATCCGGAGCCGGATCAGTCGTCTGGGCGCCCCGACCGTCAGGTGCGCCAGCCACGTGGGCGTGAGTCGACGGGTCATGGTCGTCAGGAGGCTCACCACCGTCACGACGGCGCTGGCAAGCCCGGCGGTGTAGGCGGTGACCATGAGCGCGGCACCGCGGGCTTCTCGGGCGATCGGAGACCTGGCCGAGGCGATCGGGGCCAACTCGGCGACCACGCCCGTCTCGTCCTCGAGGACGTCGAGTGCCGCTCTCACCTCGGAGGCCGCGTCCTGGCGTGCCACGACGGAACCGTAGACCGCCGCGAGCTGGGCCGGTTCGATCAGGCCGGCCATGGTCGTGGTGCTGGTGACGATGACGGGCGACTCACCCAGGGGCCAGAGGGATCCGTCGGCCCGCGGCGCGGCCGCGTCCCCGGGGAGTGGGCCGGCATAGCTGTGGGGTGTGGACCCCACATACACGGTGCCGCCCGGCCCCCCGGAGGTGATCGCGGCGGGAGCGAAGTACACACCCTCGGCGGGACTGACGGCAGCGGCAGCGCCGAACTCCCGGGCCAGACCAGGCGTGGCGATGATCGCCCCCTGCAGCCGGGGGTCCTCGATTCCGATGGCGTCCGTCACGAGAAAGGCACGGGGGTCGACTCCGTCGACATGGGCGGCGAACGCCCGGGAGACGGTGTCGACGGCGCGGGGGCGGAGGTCGGTCGTGACGGCGGGGTCCAGAATCCTGGCTGTCACCAGGCCCGACGACTCGGCGTCCTCGAGCACCTCGAGCGCCGTGGTCACCCCTCCGGCGACGCCCAGGGCCAGTCCGAACACGACCGACGCCACGGTCGTGTGCAGCAGGGACAGGAACAGCAGTCCGGGCGTGTCGAACAGGTCGCGGAGGCCGTCCGCAACGGTCCGCATGGCTGCCATCATGCGTGTGCCCTTCGGACCCAGAGGGTGGACAGGGTCGTGCCGAGGATGAGGATGGCGTCCACGACGAGCACGGCGGACCAGAGGAGAGCGGTGTCCCCCGTGAGCCCGATCTCCGCGTCCCACCGGGGCCATGCCACGAGCCAGACTCCGCCGGCACTCGCGGCGGCGGTCGCCCATGCGAGCATGGCGGGCCGGACACCGAGCCGGGCCGCTCGCAGCGGGGAGGCACCGACGAGGCGGTGCGAGGTGACGGCAGGGAGCAGTCGACTGCGCAGGGTCGTGCGCCAGACGACCTGTGCGCCCAGCAGGGCGAAGCCGGCGATCACGGCGAGCAGGGGCACGTGGACACTGCGTCGCATCGCTGCCTCCCACGGCGGCGGGAGCGGGACGACGTCGACGACGACACCGGCCCGCCGCAGCGATTGGACGAGCTCGTCGACCTGGGCCGGTGAGCCGCCGATCACGCCGGCAAGGGACGAACTGTCGGTGGAGAGGAACGGGACCAGGAGGTCTGCTTCGGTGGCGCGATCCGGCGCGGAGGAGAGGTCTCGGACGACGACCCGATCGACGTCCGGCCAGCTCAGCTCGCCCGCAGCGGCACGTGCGGCGAAGGGGGAGGTGCTGGGGACGACCGCGGTCGGGGCGACGCCATCCGGGAGCACGTCCAGGGCAGGCCGGCCGGCGAGGGCCGTCACGTGGGGGCTCGTGGACGTGGCCGCAGAACCGGAGTCCGGTCCCGTCAGCGACGTCCGGATCATGGGCCAGGCCTCGCCAGCGGGGAATGCCGAGATCTCGTACACCGTGCCGTCCATGCGCCAGCGGTCCTCCTTCTCCACCCCGACGTAGGACGCGAGGAGCGCTGCTGTTCCGAGCGTGATCAGGAGAAGGAGGAATCTCGAGACGAGCATCCGGGTCATCACGGCTGGCCCGAGGAGAGCTGAGCGGCTGGATGATGCCTCACCTGGGAAGTGCCCCTGGGGTGCGGACCGGCGGGG
>NZ_JXSP01000071.1:0-16326 GCF_000946635.1 Micrococcus sp. MS-ASIII-49 | reverse complement strand
CATGTCGACTTTCACGTCATATTCCCTCCACGCAATTCCTGTGGGCGGATGGGACACGCATCACAGGGGCCTGCCGGAATAGTGAGCCCAGTGTGGGTGTGAGTCAAGAGGCATCACCACTCGATCGACCACCGAGCGCACTGCCCCGTCCGTGGGGCCGCGCCTTCGCCGTCCCGGAGGGCCTTGTCCTGGCGATCGCGTCATGACCTGCTGGCGGTCCTCAGGTCATGACGCGATCGTCAGGTGGCGCAGGGGCGGGCCATCCCGCCCCACCTCACCCCGCGTCCCGGCCTCAGGCGTCCGAGGCGGTGCGGATCGTCGGCTCCGGCAGGTACACGGACCCGCCGGCGGCCCGGAACTCCGCGGACTTGGCGGCCATGCCGGCCTCGGCGATCCGCGCCTGCTCGGACGCGCCGCCGAACTCGCTGCGGATGTCCTGGCTGATGCGCATGGAGCAGAACTTCGGCCCGCACATCGAGCAGAAGTGGGCGGTCTTGGCGGGCTCGGCCGGCAGCGTCTCGTCGTGGTATTCCTCGGCGAGCTGCGGGTCCAGGCCGAGGCCGAACTGGTCGCGCCAGCGGAACTCGAAGCGCGCCTTGGACAGCGCGTCGTCGCGGTCGCGGGCGCCGGGGTGGCCCTTGGCGACGTCGGCGGCGTGCGCGGCGATCTTGTAGGTGATCACGCCCGTCTTCACGTCGTCCCGGTCCGGCAGGCCCAGGTGCTCCTTGGGCGTGACGTAGCAGAGCATCGCGGTGCCGTAGCGGGCGATCTCGGTGGCGCCGATGGCCGAGGTGATGTGGTCATACGCCGGGGCGATGTCCGTGACGAGGGGGCCGAGCGTGTAGAACGGGGCGCCCTTGCACAGCTCCTGCTGGCGCTCCACGTTCTCCCGCACCAGGTGCAGCGGGATATGGCCGGGGCCCTCCACCATGACCTGGACGTCGTACGCCCACGCCCGCTCCGTCAGCTCGGCCAGCGTGTCGAGCTCGGCGAACTGGGCGGCGTCGTTGGCGTCGGCCACGGAGCCCGGCCGCAGGCCGTCGCCCAGGGAGAACGCGACGTCGTAGCGCGCGAAGATCTCGCAGAGCTCGTCGTAGTTCTCGTAGAGGAAGTTCTCCTTGTGGTGGCCCAGGCACCAGCCGGCCATGATCGAGCCGCCGCGGGAGACGATGCCGGTCACGCGGTCCGCGGACAGCGGCACGTGGCGCAGCAGCACGCCGGCGTGCACGGTCATGTAGTCCACGCCCTGCTCGCACTGCTCGATCACGGTGTCGCGGAAGATCTCCCAGGTCAGGGCCTGGTGGTCGCCGCCGACCTTCTCGAGGGCCTGGTAGATCGGCACGGTGCCGATCGGCACGGGGGAGTTGCGCAGGATCCACTCGCGGGTGGTGTGGATGTCGTCGCCCGTGGACAGGTCCATCACGGTGTCCGCGCCCCAGCGGGTGGCCCACTGCAGCTTCGAGACCTCCTCGGCGATCGACGACGTCACCGCCGAGTTGCCGATGTTCGCGTTGACCTTCACGGCGAACGCCTTGCCGATGATCATCGGCTCCGACTCGGGGTGGTTCACGTTCGCCGGGATGATGGCGCGGCCGGCCGCGACCTCGGAGCGCACCAGCTCCACGTCCACGCCCTCGCGCAGGGCGACGTAGCGCATCTCCGGGGTGATCTCGCCGCGCCGGGCGTAGTGCATCTGGGTGACGCGCGCGCCCTCCTTGGCGCGCAGCGGGGGGCGGCGCTCGCCGGCCCACTCCTGTGAGGCGGCGCCGCGGCGCACGGCCGAGCGGCCGTCGTCGAGCAGGTCGCGCTCGCGGCCCTCGTACTCCTCGACGTCGCCGCGGGCGCGGATCCACTCGGCGCGCTGGGCCGGCAGGCCGCGCTCGGGCACGGAGCCCGGGCCCATGGTGCGGTAGACGGTCAGGGGCGCGTTGGGCGTGCCGTCGGGGGAGTCGTCCTGGTGGACCTCGGTGACGGGCACGCGGATGCCGTGCTCGGCGTCCTCGAGCCATCCCAGACGGTGCGTGGGGTAGTTCTCCTCGGCGACGACCTCGGCCGTCGACTCGGCTGCGGGCAGGGGGGTGCGCTCGGAAACGGACATGGCCGCTGCTCCTTCTTCCTTCGCCGGAATGACCCGGACAGGTTCAGACGGTCTCCGGGCGGCGTCAGCCCGGTCTCAGCCCCGTGCCGTGGGGCTCCCGTGGGATGCGAGCGACCCTAGCACGTCCCCCGCGGCGCCTCACCGTCCGCCGTCCGGCCATGCGGCCGGGCGCTCAGGCGCGCGCCGCGCGGGCCGCCCGGCGGCGTACCGTGGAGCGCTCGACGATCCACGTCACGACCAGCATCACGATGATGACGAGGCCGGCGTAGCCGAGGACGGGGTAGACGGTGCCCACGAGGTCGGAGAAGCCGACGCTCGAGAGCAGGGTGGCGGCCAGGGCCGTGACGACGGCGATGACCCAGCCCGGCACGCGGCGCATCGAGGACAGCAGGGCGATGCGCTCCACCCCGCCGTACAGGCACGAGACCGCCGTCGTGAACTGCGCCAGCAGCAGGACGACCGTGTACAGCAGGGCGGCCCAGCCGCCGATCATCGCGGCCAGCTCGACCATGGGCAGCTCGGCGCGGCCGATCAGCTGGGCGTGGGCGGTCATCGCGGCCATCACCGCGCCGGCCATCACCACGAGGCCCAGGGCCCCGAGCCCGGCCCCGGCGACGAGGGAGCGGCCCGACGAGGAGCTCTCCTCGCCGATCGGGGCGAGCACCGCGTAGGCCAGCTGGATGTTGAAGGCCACGTACAGCACGCCCGAGAGCCACCACTGGTTGATCAGCGGGGACGAGGTCACGAGCGCGGCGACGTCGTCCACCGCGGCCCCCGGGTTCGCCAACCCCCACACCGCGACGCCGACGGCGACCACGATGATCAGGGGGACCACCACGGCCTGGACGCGCACGAGGCCCGTGATGCCGGCCAGCACCGAGACCACGCAGACGGTGGCCATCACCAGCGAGCCCACGAGCGAGGGCAGCCCGAACGCGGTGTGCACCGCCGCCCCGGCCCCGGCCAGCATGATCACCAGCGTCCCCAGCAGGGACGTGGTGATGGACAGGTCCGCGAACCAGGTGGGCACGCGCGACGTCGTGGGGTTCACGATCCGGTGGATGTCCGTGGTCCGCAGCTTCTGCGCCAGCCGCAGCACGATCACCGCGAGCAGGAAGAACAGCGCGCCGGCGATCACGAGCGCCCCCGTGCCGCCCCAGAGGCCGAAGCTCACGAAGTACTGCAGGATCTCGTTGCCCGAGGCGTACCCGGCGCCGATGGTGGTGCCGATGAACGTGGCGGCGATCCCGAGCGGGGAGGTCGGCCGCAGCGGCGCCGACTCCTCGGCTCGGCCGGGGTGCGCGGGAGAGCTCTCTGTGACGTGGGACATGCGACTACATTCTCATGGGCGGGATCGGCCCGGCCCGGGCGGCCGATCCGCCCCGACCCGAAGGAGCCCCCGCATGACCTCCGCCGTCCCCCGTGTGCTCAGCATCGCCGGCTCCGACTCCGGCGGCGGCGCCGGTGTCCAGGCCGACCTGAAGACCATCGCCGCGTGGGGCGGCTACGGGATGACCGCGATCACCGCGATCACCGCCCAGAACACGCAGGGCGTGCAGGCCGTCCACCCGCTGCCGGTGGACGTGGTGCGCGCCCAGCTCGACTCGGTCGCCGCCGACATCGCCGTGGACGCCGTGAAGATCGGCATGCTCGGCACGGTGGAGCTCATGCGGGCCGTCGCCGGCTGGCTCGAGGAGACCCGGCCCGCCGTCGTCGTGCTGGACCCGGTCATGGTGGCCTCGAGCGGGGACGCCCTCACCGCGGTCGGCGACGACGACGGGCGCGCCGCGTGGGCCCGGCTGCTGCGGGTGGCGCACCTGGTGACACCCAACCTGCCCGAGCTGGCCCGGCTGACCGGGCGGGACGCGACGGACTGGGACGCCGCCCTCGACGCGGCGCGGGGCCTGGCCGCCGAGCACGGGGTGACGGTGCTGCTCAAGGGCGGGCACCTGGACGAGACCGAGGCGCCCGAGGCCGCAGCGGCGGAGGTGCCGGACGCCGTCGTGCGCGTGGGCGGGGCCGTGCACGAGGTGCGCGGCCCGCGCGTGACGACCCGCGCCTCGCACGGCACCGGCTGCACCCTCTCCTCGGCCCTGGCCACGCTGGCCGGGGCGGGCCTGAGCTGGGACGACGCACTCGAGCGGGCCAAGCCGTGGCTGGCCGACGCGATGCGGGCGGGGGAGGCGCTCGCGGTCGGGGACGCCTCGCGGCCGACGTGGCACGGGCCCGTCGACCACGGTCATGCGCAGCGGGGCTGAGGGCGGGACCTCCGGGCTTCGACACGTTCGAGGCGGGAAATCCGGCGAATACGCACCTCGGGACGTCCTATGAGGTCGATTTCCCGCCTCGAATGCCGGTGACCCGGACCTCCCGCTCCGCTCGAGCGTCCGGGTCCGCAGAACGCAGAAGAGCCGGACCACCGTGTCGCCACGGGGGTCCGGCTCTGTTCGCTCGTGCCCCCGGCAGGATTCGAACCTGCGGCCTTCTGCTCCGGAGGCAGACGCTCTATCCCCTGAGCTACGGAGGCGGGGGTCGCGACGCGTCGAGCGCGTTGCGGACTCGTCGACTCTACACCATCAGGACGGCCCGTCCGTGACCTCCCCGCGGGGCGCGTCAGCCGGGCAGGCCCGCGCGCAGGGTCCGGGCCGCGGCCTCGGGGTCCTCGGCCTGCGTCACGGCGCGGACCACCACGATCCGTTCCGCCCCGGCCGCGCGGACCTCGGGCAGCCGGTCCGCGTCGACGCCGCCGATGGCGAACCACGGCCGCGCCCCCGCCGGGTCCTCCGCGTCCAGGCGTGCGGCGAGGGTCGGCAGTTCCAGTCCGACGGCGGCCCGGCCCGGCTTCGTGGGCGTCGCCCACACCGGCCCCGTGCAGAAGTAGTCCAGGCCGTCCTCCGCGCGGGCGCCGCGCACCTGCGCCTCGGTGTGGCACGAGCGGCCGAGCACCACGTCCGGGCCCAGCAGGGCGCGGCACTGCGCGGTGGTCAGGTCGGTCTGGCCCGTGTGGAACACGTCCACCCCGGCCAGGGCGGCGACGTCGGCGCGGTCGTTGGCGGCCGAGAGCGCCCCGTGCTCCCGGGCCAGCGGGACGAGCGTGGCGAACGCGGCCAGCTCGACCGCCACGTCCACGGCCTTGTCCCGCACCTGGATCACGTCCACCCCGCCGCGGAACGCCGCCGCGCAGAAGTCGGCGAACGCGGCCGTGTCGAGCGTGCCGTCCGGGCGCAGGAACCGCTGCAGGTCGGTGCAGACGTACAGCCGGGAGGCGGCGAGGCGGGCGCGGCGGCGCGCGCCGGGGCCGGTGCCGCCGTCGTCGCGGCCGGCCGCGGTCATCAGGAGCGGATCGGGGGAGTGCATGCGCCCACTGTGGCAGACTGGCCGCTGTTCCATGGGAGCCCGGGCCGCACACGCCGGGCTGAGAGGGCCGCAGGGGCGCACCGCGCCGGCGCGGCCGACCATCACCACTCGATGCGGGTCATGCCGCCGTGAGGAGGACCGGTCCGTGCACGTGGCCGTCGTCGGGGCCGGGATCATCGGCCTCACCGCCGCCGTGCGTCTGCGTGCCGCAGGCCACGCCGTCACCCTGATCGCCCCCGAGCTGGACGCCGCCGGGCGCCCGCACGCCGTGGCCGGGGCCACCCACGCCGCGGCGGGGATGCTCGCGCCGCTCGCCGAGACCCAGTTCAGCCAGGACGACCTCGCCCCGCTGCTGCAGGCCGGCTGGGAGGCCTACCCGGCCCTCGTGGACCTGCTCGCCGCCTTCACCGATGTGGAGACGGGCTTCCTCGCACAGGGCGCCTGGATCGTGGCCGCGGACCCCTCGGACGCCCGCGCCTGGGACCACGTGCTCGAGCACGCCTCGATCCTCGGTCGCCGGGTCGAGCCCGTCTCCGTCCGCGCGCTGCGCCGCGCCGAGCCCGCCCTGGCCCCGGGCCTGGCCGCCGGCTTCGACGCCCCGGACGACCATCAGGTGGACCCGCGACGGCTCGCCGCCGCCTGCGTCGCCGCCCTGCGCGCCGAGACCGGACCCGACGGCGGCCCGCTCCCGGTCGGCGCCGGACCCGCCGCCCGGTTCGTGGCCGGACGCGTCACCGCCGCCGGCCCGGAGGGCGAGGGGGTGCGCCTCACGCTGGCCGACGGGGGCGTCCTCACCGCCGACGGCGCGGTCCTCGCCGCGGGCCTGGGCCACCGCGGGATCGGCGGCGCGGCCACCGCCGTCGAGGTCCCGCTGCGCCCCGTCCACGGCGACGTGCTGCGTCTGCGGGTGCGCCCCGAGCAGCTGCTGCCGGGGGAGTCGCACCTGATCACCCGCACCGTCCGCGGCCTCGTCCACGGGCGCCAGGTCTACCTCGTGCCCCGCGCGGACGGCACCCTCGTGGTCGGCGCCTCGGCCCGCGAGGACGGCCTGGCCGGCACCTCCGCCGGGGCCGTGCTGGACCTGCTCGCCGACGCCGCCGCGATCCTGCCCGCCGTCCGCGAGTGCGAGCTGGTCGAGATCACCACCGCCGCCCGCCCCGGCACCCCCGACGACGCCCCGCGCGTGCTCGCCGTGCCCGAGGCTCCGGGCGCCGTCGTCGCCACCGGCTTCCACCGTCACGGGATCCTGCTCGCCCCCTGGGCGGCCGGGCGGATCCTCGAGCTGCTGCACGCCCGCCTGAAGGAGATCGCATGAGCACCCTCCCCCTGACCCTCAACGGAGAGCCCGCCGAGCTGGCCGTGGCCACCGTCCGCGACGTCGTCGCGCACGTCACCGGGCGCGCGATCGGCGAGGACGGCGCCGCCGCGGACGGGCGGCGGCTCGGCGTGGCCGTGGCGGTCGGCGGCGAGGTCGTGCCCCGGTCGGCCTGGGCCACCCGGGAGCTGGCCGCCGGGGACGAGGTCGACGTCGTCACCGCGGTGCAGGGGGGCTGAGCGATGGCCGAGCACCGCACCCCGCCCGCCGCCCCCGCGATCCCGCCGCTGCGGATCGGCGGCTACGACCTGGCCTCCCGGCTCATCATGGGCACGGGCGGCATCACCGACCTGACCGCCCTCGAGGGCGCCCTCGTCGCCTCCGGCACCACGCTCACCACCGTGGCGCTGCGCCGCTGGTCCGCGGACACCCGTGACGGCCTGGTCGCGCTGCTGGACCGCCTCGGCATCGACGTGCTGCCCAACACCGCCGGCTGCTACACCGCCCGGGACGCCGTGCTCACCGCCCGGCTCGGCCGGGAGGCGCTCGAGACCGACCTCGTGAAGGTCGAGGTCATCGCCGATGAGCGCACCCTGCTGCCCGACGTCGTCGAGACCCTCGAGGCCACCGAGCGGCTCGCCGCCGACGGCTTCACCGTCCTGGCCTACACGTCGGACGACCCCGCCATGGCGCTGCGCCTCGAGCAGGCCGGCGCCGCCGCCGTCATGCCGCTGGGCTCGCCGATCGGCTCGGGGCTGGGCATCCTCAACCGCGCACACCTGGAGCTGATCGTCTCCCGCGCCTCCGTGCCGATCGTGCTCGACGCCGGCGTGGGCACCGCCTCGGACGTCGCCCTGGCGATGGAGGCCGGCTGCGACGCCGTGCTCGCCGCCTCGGCGATCACGCGCGCCGCCGAGCCCGCCCGCATGGCCCACGCGTGCCGGCTCGCGCTCGAGGCGGGCTTCCACGCCCGCCGTGCCGGGCGCATCCCGCGCCGCGAGCACGCCCTGGCCTCCTCGCCGATGGCCGGGCGGGTCACGGCCGAGGAGGACGAGCGGTGACCGCCGCCCTGGACCCCGCCGCCCGCGAGCCCCGCGACCTCACCGCGCTGTCCGACACCCAGCTCGAGCGCTTCGCCCGCCACCTGAGCCTGGACGGCTTCGGCCCCGAGGCCCAGCTGGCGCTGCTGCGCTCCCGCGTCCTCGTGGTCGGCGCCGGCGGCCTCGGGGCGCCCGTGCTGACCTACCTCGCCGCCGCGGGCGTGGGGGAGGTCCACGTGATCGACGACGACGTGGTGGACCGTTCCAACCTGCACCGCCAGGTGATCCACGCCGAGGCGGACCTCGGCCGTCCCAAGACCGCCTCCGCCGCCGCGACGATGCGCGGCCTGCACCCCGAGGTGCGCGTGGTCGAGCACCGCGAACGCCTGACCGCGGCCAACGCGCTCGAACGGGTCGGCGCCGTGGACCTCGTGCTCGACGGCACGGACAACTACGCGACCCGCTACCTCGTTGCCGATGCCTGCGAGATCGCGGGCGTGCCCGTGGTGTGGGGCGCGATCCTGCGGTTCGCGGGGCAGGTGAGCGTGTTCGCCCCGGGCGGGCCGCTGTACCGGGACGTGTTCCCGGAGCGGCCCGAACCCGGCGAGGTGCCCTCGTGCGCGCAGGCCGGGGTGCTCGGGGTGCTGCCCGGGATCATCGGCTCCCTCATGGCGGCCGAGGCGATCAAGCTGCTCTCCGGGGTGGGTGAGCCCCTGGTCGGGCGGCTGCTCTCCGTGGACGCCCTGACGATGCGCTTCCGTGAGCTGCGGCTCGTGCCCGACCCCGAGCGGACCCCCGTGACGGACCTGTCCGCCCACGCGGACCAGGCCCCCCGCCCGGACGACGCCGGCGCCCCCGGCTCGGCGGAGGCGTGCGGCGCCGCGGGCGGGGAGATCGCCCCCGCCGCGCTGGCCGCCCTGCTCGCCGACCCCGCCCGGGCCGCGTCCCTCACCCTGCTCGACGTCCGCGAGGACTGGGAGCGCCGCCTGCGCCGGGTCGAGGCCCCCGCGACGGTGGCCGATCGGCACGTCCCGCTCGAGGCCGTCCTCGCGGAGCCGGCGGCCCTCGCGCCCGGGCAGGACCGCGTCCTGGTGGTCTACTGCGCCGCCGGAGCCCGGTCGGCCCGGGCGCGGGACGCCGTCGTCGGGGCCGACCCGAGCGCCGGCGGGCGCGTCCTGTCCCTCGCCGGCGGCCTCGCCGCCTGGCCCGCCTGACCCCCACCCCGACGAACCCTGCGAGATGGCCCCCACCGCGGGCCGGAGGGGGCCATCTCGCAGGGTTCGTTCGCACGCGCACGGGCGCGGCGGCCCTTCCGTAGACTTGCGCGGGTGAAGCCCGAAGACCTCTCCGCCCTGCTGTCCGCTGTCCTCACCGACGCCGTCGATGCCGGTGACCTCCCCGCCGCGCTGCGGGAGGAGATCACCCCCGCGCGCGTGAAGGTGGAGCGACCCCGCAGCCGCGAGCACGGCGACTGGGCCACCAACGTCGCCCTCCAGCTGGGCAAGAAGGCCGGGATGGCCCCGCGCGACCTCGCCGGGCTCGTGGCCGAGCGCCTGACCGACAAGCCGGGCATCGCCGCCGTCGACGTCGCCGGCCCCGGCTTCCTCAACGTCACCCTGGACGCGGCCTCGGCCGGTGCCCTGGCCCGCGAGATCGTCGAGGCCGGCCCGGAGTACGGCCGCAACGACGCCCTGGCCGGGCACACCGTGAACATGGAGTTCGTCTCCGCCAACCCCACCGGCCCGCTGCACATCGGCCACACCCGCTGGGCCGCGCTGGGCGACGCGATCGCCCGCCTGCTGCGCGCCTCGGGCGCGGACGTCACCGCCGAGTACTACGTCAACGACGCCGGCAACCAGATGAACGTGTTCGCCGACTCGGTCCTCGCCCGCCTGCACGGCCGTGACGTCCCCGCGGGCGGCTACCCGGGCGCGTACGTGCAGGAGCTGGCCGACGCCGTCGCCCTCGAGCACCCGGACGTGCGCGAGCTGACGGACGAGGCCGCCCGCCCGGTGGTCCGCGAGGCCGCGTACCGGCTCCAGATGCAGGACATCAAGGACACGCTCGCCGCCTTCGACGTGCACTTCGACGTGTTCACCTCGGAGCAGACGCTCCACGACTCCGGCGCGATCGACCAGGCCGTGCAGCGGCTGCGCGAGCAGGGCCACATCGAGGACCGCGAGGGCGCCGTGTGGCTCAAGACCACCGACTTCGGCGACGACAAGGACCGCGTGCTCATCCGCGCCAACGGGGAGCCCACCTACTTCGCCGCCGACGCCGCCTACTACCTCCACAAGCGCGACCGCGGCTTCGAGGAGAAGGTGTACCTGCTCGGCGCCGACCACCACGGCTACGTGAACCGCCTCAAGGCGATCGCCGCCGCCGCCGGCGACGACCCGGCGACGAACATCGAGATCCTCATCGGCCAGCTCATCTCGGTCAACGGCGCGAAGCTCTCCAAGCGCGCCGGCAACATCATCGAGCTCAAGGACCTCGTGGAGTGGCTCGGCCGCGACGCCCTGCGCTACGACCTGGCCCGCTACCCCGCGGACTCGCCCCTGACGATCGACCCCGAGCTGCTGCGCTCCGCCACGAACGACAACCCCGTCTACTACGTGCAGTACGCCCACGCCCGCGCCTCGGGCGCGGCGCGCACCGCGCAGGCCCACGGCGTGGACCGCTCCGAGTTCGACGCCGCCCTGCTCACCCACGCCACCGAGTCGGAGCTGCTGGCCCAGCTGGCGGAGTTCCCGGCCGTCGTCGGCGCGGCGGCGCGCCTGCGCGAGCCCCACCGCGTGGCCCGACACCTCGAGGTGATCGCCGGGGCCTACCACTCGTGGTACGCAGCCTGCCGCATCGTGCCCATGCCCACCGACGACGGGACGCCGCGTCCCGTCGAGACCCTCAACCGCACCCGCCTGTGGCTCAACGACGCCACCGCCCAGGTGCTGGCCAACGGCCTCGGCCTGCTCGGCGTGACCGCCCCGGAGAAGATGTGAGCGCCCGGATGACGACGCCGCAGCCCGCCCCCGCCTCCCCGCTCGCCCCCGCCTGGCTCCCCGCGCCGGGGGACCCGGACGCGCTCGTGCCCGGCCTGTGGGCCGCCGGCGTGGGCCGCGCCGCCGACGGCGAGCTCACCGTCCAGGGCCTGCGCGCGAGCGCGCTCGCCGCGGAGTTCGGCACGCCGCTGCTCGTGGTGGACGAGGACGACTTCCGCGCCCGCGCCCGCGCGTTCCGCGAGGGCTTCGACGCCGCGTTCGCCGACCTGTGCGGGGGAGCGGACGTCTACTACGCCGGCAAGTCCATGCTCACCCTCTCCACCGCCCGCTGGGCGGCCGAGGAGGGCCTGCGCGTGGACACCGCCTCCGGCGGCGAGCTGGCGATCGCGTTGGCCGCCGGCGTCGACCCGGCCCACATCGGCCTGCACGGCAACAACAAGTCGGACGCCGAGCTGCGCACCGCCCTCGAGGCGGGCGTGGGCCGGATCATCGTGGACTCGCTCGACGAGCTCACCCACCTGGCCGCGCTCGCGGCCGAGGCCGGCCGCCGCGCCCCCGTGATGCTCCGGCTGACCCCGGGCGTGCACGCGCACACCCACGACTTCATCGCCACCGCGCACGAGGACCAGAAGTTCGGCCTCTCCCTGGCCCCGGCCTCCACCGACCGGGACGGCAACGTGGCCGGCCGCTCGCCGGCCGCCGTCGCCGTGGCCGCGGCCCTGGCGGCCGAGTCGATCGACCTGCTGGGCGTGCACTGCCACATCGGGTCCCAGATCTTCGAGGCCGAGGGCTTCGGGCTGGCGGCCGGACGCGTGCTCGAGTTCCTCGCCGAGGTCAAGGCCGAGCACGGGGTGGAGCTGGCCGAGCTCGACCTCGGCGGCGGCCACGGCATCGCCTACACGGCCGTGGACGAGCCGCGCCCGGCCGCGGAGATCGCCGACGCCCTCGCCGACGACGTCCAGAAGACCGTCGAGCGCCTCGGCCTGAGGTGCCCGCGGGTCTCGCTCGAGCCGGGGCGGGCCATCTCAGGCCCCGCGGGCCTGACCCTCTACACGGTCGGGGTGACCAAGACCGTGGACGCGGACGCCCCCGACGGCGGCACGGCGGCCCGCCGCTACGTCGCCGTGGACGGCGGCATGTCCGACAACCCGCGTCCCGTCCTCTACGACGCCGACTACACCGCCGTCTCCGCGCGCCGCACCTCGGAGGCCGAGCCGGTGCTCTCCCGCGTGGTGGGCAAGCACTGCGAGTCCGGCGACATCCTCGTCCGCGACGTGTACCTGCCGGCCGACCTGGGCCGCGGCGACCTGCTGGCCGTGCCGGCCACGGGCGCGTACACGCACGTGATGTCCTCGAACTACAACGCGCTGGCCCGCCCGGCCGTCGTCGCGGTCTCAGGCGGGCAGGCGCGGGTGATCATCCGTCGCGAGACGCAGGAGGACCTGTTCGCCCGCGAGGCCGATCCGCGCCTCGCCCGCTGAGGACGCGGGCGCGGCGCACCCGGCCGCCGGCCTCGAGCCCGGGTGGGTCCGTCCCGCTCTGCGGACACCGAGTGTCGCGCGGTGGGACGGGCCGGGGCGCCGCGCTAGATTCGAGGCCAGCCGGGCCGCGCGGTCGCGCGGGCCCGACCCACCCTGGATCACGGAGGACCATGCCCCAGCACACCGACGCCCCCACCGCACTCAAGGTCGCCCTGCTGGGCGGCGGGACCGTGGGGTCCCAGACCGCCCGGATCCTCACCGAGGACGCCGACATCCTGCGGGACCGCGTGGGCGCCGACCTCGAGCTCACGGGCATCGCGGTGCGGGACACGGGCGCGACGCGCGACTGGCAGGCGGACCCGGCGCTCTACACGACCGACGCCGAGGCGCTCGTGGACGGCGCGGACGTCGTCATCGAGCTGATGGGCGGCATCGAGCCGGCCCGCACCCTGATCCTGCGCGCCCTGGCCGCCGGCACGTCCGTGGTGACCGGCAACAAGGCACTGCTGGCCCAGCACGGCGAGGAGCTGTACGCCGCGGCCGCCGCCACCGGCGCGCAGCTCAGCTTCGAGGCCGCCGTCGCCGGCGCCATCCCGATCCTGCGCCCGCTGCGCGACTCCCTGGGCGGCGACCGCGTCACCCGCGTGATGGGCATCGCCAACGGCACCACCAACTTCATCCTCGACCGGATGGACTCCGAGGGGGCGGACTTCGACGACGCCCTCGCCGAGGCCCAGCGGCTCGGCTACGCCGAGGCCGACCCGACCGCCGACGTCGAGGGCCACGACGCCGCCGCGAAGGCCGCGATCCTGGCGACCATCGCGTTCGGGGCGCCGTACACACTGGACCAGGTGGCCGTCGCGGGCATCACCGCGATCACGGCCGAGGACAACGCCGCCGCCGCGGAGGCGGGCTACGTCATCAAGCTGCTGGCGATCGCCGAGCGCGGCCGCGCCGCCGACGGCGCCGAGGGCGCGGTCCTGCGCGTGCACCCCACCCTGCTGCCGCGGGAGCACCCGCTGGCCTCCGTGCGCGGGGCGTTCAACGCCGTCTTCGTGGAGGCCGACAACGCCGGCGAGCTCATGTTCTACGGTCCCGGCGCCGGCGGCGCCCCCACCGCCTCCGCGGTGATGGGCGACGTCGTCTCGATCGCCCAGCGCATCGTGCGCGGCGGCCCGGCGCGCCTGCGCACCCCCGTCACCGCCCTGCCCGCCCTGGACCCGGCCGAGGCCCACACCTCCTTCATGGTCGTGCTGCGCGCGGCGGACCAGCCCGGTGTGCTGCGCCGCGTCGCCGGGGTGTTCGAGGAGCACGGCGTCTCCATCGAGACGCTGCGTCAGGTCCCATCTGAGCGCGAGGACGCCCCCGGCGCGTCCCTGCGGCTGATCACCCACCGTGCGCGGCAGCGCGACCTCGACGCCACCGTCGAGGCGCTCGCCGCCCTGGACGTCGTCCACGAGGTCGCGTCCGTCCTCCGAGTCGAAGGGAACTGACCCATGGCCCACCAGTGGCGCGGCGTCGTCCGCGAGTACGCCGACCGCCTGCCCGTCACCGAGGACACGCGCGTGATCACCCTCGGCGAGGGCGGCACCCCGCTCATCCACGCCCCCCACCTCTCCGAGCTGGTGCAGGGCACCGTGCACGTGAAGTTCGAGGGCATGAACCCGACCGGCTCCTTCAAGGACCGCGGCATGACCATGGCGATCACCGCCGCCGTCGCGGACGGCGCGAAGGCCGTCGTCTGCGCGTCCACCGGCAACACGTCCGCCTCGGCGGCGGCCTACGCCGCGCAGGCCGGGATCACGTGCGCCGTGCTCGTGCCCGAGGGGAAGATCTCGATGGGCAAGATGTCCCAGGCCGTGGCCCACGGCGCGGAGATCCTCCAGGTGCAGGGCAACTTCGACGACTGCCTCGAGGTGGCCCGCAAGCTGGCCGAGAACTACCCCGTGTTCCTCGTGAACTCCGTCAACCCGGCCCGCATCGAGGGGCAGAAGACCGGCGCGTTCGAGGTCGTGGACACCCTCGGCGACGCCCCGGACTACCACCTGCTGCCCGTGGGCAACGCGGGCAACATCACCGCGTACTGGAAGGGCTACCGCGAGTACGCCGCCCCCTACGTGAACCCGCACGAGGGCGCCTCGGACGCCGAGCTGCCCGCGGTGGCCACGAAGACCCCCGTGATGTGGGGCTTCCAGGCCGCGGGCGCCGCCCCGATCGTCCAGGGCCACCCCGTGACCGACCCGGACACGATCGCCACCGCCATCCGGATCGGCAACCCGGCCTCGTGGGAGCAGGCCGAGGCCGCCCGCGACGAGTCCGGCGGGATGATCGACTCCGTCACGGACGAGGAGATCCTCGAGGCCCACCGCTGGCTCTCCGCGAAGGAGGGCGTGTTCGTCGAGCCCGCCTCCGCCGCCGGCGTCGCCGGGCTGCTCAAGCACCACGCCGCCGGGAACGTGCCGGCCGGCAAGAGCTGGGTCATCACCGTCACCGGCCACGGCCTCAAGGACCCGCAGTGGGCCCTGCGTGGCGCCGACGGCGCCGACGTGACCCCGCGCTCGGTGCCGTTCGACGTGGTCACCGTCGCCCAGGCCCTCGGCCTGAGCTGAGCCATGGCCGCACCGCAGCCGCTGGCGCCCGGGACCGCCGCGTCCGTCTCCGTCCCCGCCACCTCCGCCAACCTCGGCCCCGGCTTCGACTCGATGGGCCTGGCCCTGGAGCTGCGCGACGAGGTGACGCTCACGGTCGTGGCGGGCCCCGACGTCGCGGAGGTCGTGGGGGAGGGGGAGGCCACCCTGCCGCGGGACGGCGCGCACCTGATCCTGCGCCTGGCGCACGAGCATCTGCGGGACCGCGGGTTCACCGCGCCGGGGCTGCACCTGCGCGCCGTGAACCGGATCCCGCACGCCCGCGGGCTCGGCTCGTCCGCGGCCGCCGTCGTCGCGGCCTACGCCGCGGCCGAGGCCCTGCTGCCGGCCGCGCTGCGCCGGGCGCCCGCGGACCTGCTCGAGGCGGCCACCCGCTTCGAGGGGCACCCGGACAACGTCGCCCCCGCGCTCGTGGGCGGGGCCACCGTCTCCTGGACCCGTGACGACGTCCCCGGCCCGGCCACGGCGCGGCTGCGGCTGCACGAGCGCGTGGTGCCGGTGGTCGCGATCCCGGACACCGAGCTGTCCACCCACGTCGCCCGGGGCGTGCTGCCCGCCGAGGTGCCCCACGCCGTGGCGGCGGCCCAGGCCGGCCGTGCCGCGCTGCTCGTCCACGCGCTGGCGGAGGACCCCGCGCTGCTGCCGGCCGCCACGCGGGACTGGCTGCACCAGGAGCCGCGCGCCGTGGCCATGCCGGCCAGCGCCGCACTGGTCGCGGGGCTGCGCGAGCGCGGCCACGCCGCCGTCGTCTCCGGCGCGGGTCCCACGGTGCTCGCGCTGTGCGACGGCGTCCAGGCGGCCGAGCACGCCGCGGAGGCGGCGCGTGCTCTGACGGCGGACGGGGCGGCCGCCTGGCGCGTGCTGGTGCCGTGCGTGGCCGTGGACGGTGTTAGGGTGGAATCACTCCACCACGGCTGACCCCACCGCCTCGCGCGGCCCGGGTCTCCGGTGCCCGGGCCTGTGACGGCCGGACGCACCGTGCGCCGTCGGCCGGAACCCCGCCGCGATCCATCCCGTGCTGCGCACGGCCGGCGTGCGGGATCCGCTCCGGCTCGGTCGAGTCCGGACGCCTCCGCCCCGTCACGCAGCGACTGCGCACGATCAGGGGAGGCGCCACTGCTGAGTTCACACCATGAAACCCGGTTTTCTGGGGCGCCGCTGCGCGGCCCGACCGGATGCACACCGCAGCCCGACGCGCCACGCGCCGCCGGGCCGCATTCGAGGGAGAAGGAACCTTCGTGACCGAATCCACGGAACAGACCACGCCGACGAACGGCGGTGGCCTGGCCTCGCTCAAGCTCGCCCAGCTCCAGGCCCTGGCCTCCCAGCTCGGCATCGCCGGCGGCTCGCGCATGCGCAAGGCCGACCTGGTGACCGCGATCTCCGAC
>NZ_JXSP01000070.1:0-276 GCF_000946635.1 Micrococcus sp. MS-ASIII-49 | reverse complement strand
CCCGCCCGCCGCCGCTCGCGCCGCGCCGACGCCGACACCTCCGCTCCGGCCGCCGTCGCCCAGGACGGGCAGCCCCAGGCCGAGGCCCGCGAGGCCCAGACCGAGCAGGGCCCCCGGGAGACCGCCTCGGACCAGGATCGGTCCGGGGGGTCCGAGACCCGCGACGAGGGCGAGGACCGCCCGCAGTCCGAGCGCCGTTCCCGCGGCCGCCGCCGCGCCGGCGACGACGACGCCCAGCAGGGTCAGGACCGTCGCTCCGACGGCGCCCAGGGCGAG
>NZ_JXSP01000069.1:0-18779 GCF_000946635.1 Micrococcus sp. MS-ASIII-49 | reverse complement strand
AACGGCCGCGACCGCGAGAACGGCCGCGACCGCGAGAACGGCCGCGAGAACAATCGGGACCGTGAGAACGGCCGCGACGGCTCCCGCGAGCAGCGCGGCGACACGTCCGAGGACGGCGGCCGGGGCGACGGCGGACGCGGGGACCGCAGCCGCCGCGACGACCGCGACGACGAGGGCGGCCGCAACCGTCGCAACCGCCGCAACCGCAACGAGCGCGGCCGCAACCGCCGTGGCCGCGGCGGCCCCGAGGTCGACGAGACCGAGCTGACCGAGGACGACGTCCTGCAGCCCGTGGCCGGCATCCTCGACGTGCTGGACAACTACGCGTTCGTCCGCACCTCCGGCTACCTGCCGGGCCCGAACGACGTCTACGTCTCCCTGGCCATGGTGAAGAAGTACGGTCTGCGCAAGGGCGACGCCGTCGTCGGCGCCATCCGCGCCCCGCGCGACGGCGAGAAGCAGCAGCACCACGGCGGCGGCTCCAACCGTCAGAAGTTCAACGCCCTGGTGAAGATCTCCTCGGTCAACGGTCAGCCCGCCGTCGAGCACCCGCAGCGCGTGGAGTTCGGCAAGCTCGTGCCGCTGTACCCGCAGGAGCGCCTGCGCCTGGAGACGGATCCCAAGCTGATCGGTCCCCGCGTGATCGATCTGGTCAGCCCCATCGGCAAGGGCCAGCGCGGCCTCATCGTCTCCCCGCCCAAGGCCGGCAAGACGATGATCCTGCAGTCGATCGCCAACGCGATCAAGACGAACAACCCCGAGGTCCACCTCATGATGGTGCTCGTCGACGAGCGCCCCGAGGAGGTCACCGACATGCAGCGGTCGGTGGACGGCGAGGTCATCGCCTCCACGTTCGACCGCCCGGCGGACGACCACACCACCCTCGCCGAGCTGGCCATCGAGCGCGCCAAGCGCCTCGTGGAGATGGGCCGCGACGTCGTCGTGCTGCTCGACTCCATGACCCGCCTGGGCCGCGCCTACAACCTGGCCGCCCCGGCCTCGGGCCGCATCCTCTCCGGCGGTGTTGACTCCTCGGCGCTGTACCCGCCGAAGAAGTTCTTCGGCGCCGCCCGCAACATCGAGAACGGCGGCTCGCTGACCATCCTGGCCACCGCGCTGGTCGAGACCGGCTCGCGCATGGACGAGGTGATCTTCGAGGAGTTCAAGGGCACCGGCAACATGGAGCTGCGCCTGTCCCGCCACCTCGCGGAGCGCCGCATCTTCCCGGCGGTGGACGTCAACGCGTCCGGCACCCGCCGCGAGGAGGCCCTGCTCTCGCAGGAGGAGGTCAAGATCATGTGGAAGCTGCGCCGGGTGCTCTCCGGCCTCGAGCAGCAGCAGGCCCTCGACCTGCTCACCAACAAGATCAAGGACACCGCGTCCAACGCCGAGTTCCTCATGCTGGTCTCCAAGACCACGCTGGGGTCCAAGGGCGACGACTGACCGTCCCGTCGCACGGCCCCGTCTCGCCCGGGGGAGCTCGTCTCCGCCGGACGGGGCGGGGCCGTCCGCGTCGGACAGCCCGGCCCGTTGAGGCCGGAGGAGGAGAGGCACGCACGTGTTCGATTCGGACCAGCGGCGCGAGGCCGTGGATCGGCTCCTGGCGGAGCATCGCGAGCTGACGGCGCGCCTGTCCGACCCGGCGGTGCACCAGGACCCGGCACTCGCCCGGCGGCTGAACCGGCGGTTCGCCGAGCTCGGCGCCGTGGTGACGGCCCACCGCGCCTGGTCGGCGGCGGCGGAGGAGCTGGCCGACGCGCGGGAGCTGGCCGCGGCCGGCGACGACGACGCGGCGGCCTTCGCGGCCGAGGTGCCCGGTCTGGAGGCGGCCGAGGCGGAGGCCGCCGAACGGCTGCGCCGGCTGCTGATCCCGCGCGACCCCGACGACGCGCGCGACGTGATCCTCGAGATCAAGGGCGGCGAGGGCGGCGAGGAGGCGGCCCTGTTCGCCGGCGACCTGCTGCGCATGTACCTGCGCTACGCCGAGTCCCGGGGCTGGAAGACGGAGGTCCTCTCCGCCACGCACTCCGACCTGGGCGGCTACAAGGACGTCCATGTGGCGGTGCGGGGGAGCGCGGCCGACCCGGCCGACGGCGTCTACGCCCGGCTCAAGTTCGAGGGCGGCGTGCACCGCGTGCAACGCGTGCCCGTCACCGAGTCCCAGGGCCGCATCCACACCTCCGCCGCCGGCGTGCTCGTGCTGCCCGAGGTGGACGCCCCGGACGAGGTCCACCTCGATCCGAACGACCTCAAGGTGGACGTCTTCCGCTCCTCCGGGCCGGGCGGCCAGTCCGTCAACACGACCGACTCCGCGGTGCGCCTGACGCACCTGCCCACGGGGATCGTCGTCTCCATGCAGAACGAGAAGTCCCAGATCCAGAACCGCGAGGCCGCGCTGCGCGTGCTGCGGTCGCGGCTGCTCGAGCGGCAGCGGGCGGAGCAGGACGCCGAGGACTCCGCGGCGCGCGCCGCGCAGGTGCGCACCATGGACCGCTCGGAACGCATCCGCACCTACAACTTCCCGGAGAACCGGATCGCGGACCACCGCACCGGCTACAAGGCGCACAACCTCGACGCGGTCCTCGACGGCGACCTCGAGGCCGTGATCGCCTCCTGCCTCGCCCTCGACGAGGAGCGGCGGCTCGCCGCGCTGGGCGGGGACGCGTGAGCGCACCGGCCTGGTCCGCGCTGCTGCGCGACGCCGCCGCCCGCCTGACCGCGGCGGGCGCCGACTCGCCGCGCGTGGACGCCGAGCTGCTGCTGGCCCATGTGCTCGGACTCGACCGCGGCGCGCTGCTGGCCCGGGTGTTCGCCGGGGCCGTGGCCGAACCCGCGCAGGCGGCGGCGTTCGAGGCGCTCGTCGGGCGCCGCGCCGCCCGCGAGCCCGTCCAGCACCTGACCGGTGTCGCGCACTTCCACGGGCTCGACCTGGCGGTCGGCCCGGGCGTCTTCGTTCCGCGGCCGGAGACCGAGCTGCTCGTGGAGACCGTCGTGGCCGACCTGGCCGCGCGGCCCGCGGCGGGCGTCGTGGTGGACCTGTGCACCGGCTCCGGTGCGATCGCCGCGGCCGTCGCGGCGTGGGGCGAGGCGCGGGGCCGCCCGCTCGCCGTCACCGCCGTCGAGCTCGACCCGACGGCGGCCGACTGGGCCCGGCGGAACCTCGCCCCGCGCGGGGTCGACCTGCGACAAGGTGATGCCCTTGTCGCATGCCCCGACCTCGAGGGCCGCGTGGACGTCGTCGTGAGCAACCCGCCCTACGTGCCCGAGGCCGAGGTGCCCGTCCAACCGGAGGCCCGACTGGACCCGGCGCGGGCGCTCTACGGCGGGGACGCGCCCGGGCTGCGGATCCCGCGGGCCATCGCGCACCGGGCGGCGGACCTGCTCGCCCCGGGCGGCCTCTTCGCCATGGAGCACCACGAGACGCAGGGCCCGGCCCTCCTGGCCGCCCTCGGCGCGGACCCCCGGTTCACGGGCGTCCGCGTGCACCCGGACCTCACCGGACGAGACCGGTTCCTGACGGCGCGCCGGTCCTGCGAAGCCGCGGCGGGCGCGGAGGTGGAAGAATGACCTACGTGAGTGACTTCATCGACGTCTCGGATCCGGCCGCCCTCGAGAATGCCGTGGCCCGCGCCCGCGAGGTCCTCGCGGACCGCGGCTGCGTGGTCCTGCCGACGGACACCGTCTACGGCATCGGAGCGGACGCGTTCTCCCCCCTGGCCGTGGCCGTGCTGCTGGCCGCCAAGGGCCGTGGCCGCACCATGCCGCCGCCCGTGCTCATCGCGGACCGCCGCGTCATGGCCGGCCTCGCGTACGACGTGCCGGAGGAGGCCGAGGCCCTCGCCGAGCGCTTCTGGCCCGGCGCCCTCACGCTCATCCTCAAGTCCCAGCCCACGCTGACCTGGGACCTCGGCGAGACCCGCGGCACCGTCGCCCTGCGCGTGCCCGACGACGCGGTGGCCCGCGAACTGCTCTACGCCGTCGGCCCCATGGCCGTCTCCAGCGCGAACCGCACCGGCATGGACGCCGCCACCACCGCCGACGCCGCCCGCTCGATGCTGGGGGAGTCCGTGGCCCTCTACCTCGACGCCGGCCCCCGCGAGAGCCGGGATCCCTCGACGATCGTGGACTGCACCGTCACCCCGTTCCGCGTCGCCCGGCAGGGCTCCGTGCCCCTGGAGGAACTGCGCGCGGTGGTGCCGGACCTGCTCGCCGAGGGCGAGGAGCCGCCGGTCGCCGCCGAGCGGATCGCGGCCGCCGAGGACACCGCTGCGGCGCGCCCCGCCGACCGGGAGGCCTGACCGGCCCCCATGCGCGCGTATCTCGTCCTGGTCGTGGTCACGGCCGTCGCCTGCGGGGCCCTGACGCCCCTCATGCGCCGGCTGGGGCTGCGCGCGCGCGTGTTCACCCCGCTGCGCCAGCGGGATGTGCACCGGCACCCCGTGCCGAAGCTGGGCGGCGTGGCCATGGCCGCGGCCGTGCTGGTGGGATTCGCCGTCGGGGGCATCGTGCCGTTCCTCCAGGGGATCTACGCGGACGACGCCGCGATGCGCGGGCTCCTGGTCGCCGTCGCCGTCGTGCTCGTCGTGGGCATCGCCGACGACATGTGGGACCTGCGCTGGTGGGTGAAGATGGCCGGCCAGGTGCTGGCCGGACTCGCGGTGGCCCTCGGCGGGATCCGCATCGAGGCGATGCCGGTGGGCTGGATCCCGGTGGGGAACGAGACCACGCAGGTCATCCTCACGGTGTTCGCCGTGGTGCTGACGATGAACGCGATCAACTTCGTGGACGGTCTGGACGGCCTGGCGGCGGGCGTCGCGCTGATCGGCGGCTCGGCCTTCTTCGTCTACTCGTATCTGCTGACGCGGACCATCAACCAGTTCGACTACGCCAACCTCGCCACCCTGCTCATGGCCCTGCTCGTCGGCGCGTGCGTGGGCTTCCTGCCGTGGAACCTTGCCCCGGCCCGCATCTTCATGGGCGAGGTGGGGGCCATGCTCATCGGCCTGCTGATGGCCGCGGCCGCGGTCGCCGTGACCGCCGACGTGAACGCCCTGGACGGGATGCGCTTCCGCAACGTCCCCGCCTACATGCCGATCCTGCTGCCCGTCGCCGTCCTCGCCCTGCCGCTCGCGGACCTCGCCCTGGCCGTGCTGCGACGGACGGCCAAGGGCACCAGCCCCTTCTCGGCGGACCGCGGGCACCTGCACCACAAGCTCGTGGACGGCGGCTACACCCAGGCGCAGGCCGTCGCGCTGCTCTGGCTCTGGGCGTTCCTCGTGGCATGGGGCGCTGTGTCCCTGAACTTCGTGGACCACATGATCGTCCTGCCCGTGCTCGCCGTGGCCCTGGCCGGAGCCGGCTACCTCACCCTGCATCCGATCGTGGAGCGCCGTCGCGCGGTCCGGAACGACGCCGCGGCCCACCCGGACGAGCGGGGGGACGCGTGACCGGGGCGGGCGGCCGCCGACGCCGGCGCCGCTGGGAGAACCGCCGTGGCTGGTGGGGGATCCTCGGGTGGTCCCTGGCCGCGGCGGGGGCTGCCCTGGCGATCACGTGCGCCGCGTGGCTGCTCTCCGCCGGCGGGGAGGCGGCCGGGAGCGCCCTGCTGGGCGGCGGCGCGGTGCTTGCGCTCTCGGCGCTCACCGGGGCGACGACGGCACTCGTCTGGGACCGGGCGCGCGAGGCGGCGCTGCCGGTCAGCGTGGGGCTGTTCGTGCTCAAGATCGCGGTGTTCGCGGTGCTGCTGGGGGTCCTGCCCCGCCCCGGCTGGGTCCGGGCGGACGCGGCGGCGATCGCCGCCCTCGTGACGATCCTCGTCTGGCAGGCCGCGGAGGTCCTCGTGTTCGCCCGGACCCGCCGCGGGATCTACGCCGACTGACCCGCCCGAGGGGCGAAGACACCGAGCCGGGGGCCATGCCGTGGGTCCCTTCTGCGGTACGGAGCACGGGTCACCGTTTGGTATCGTTGGCGGCGAACACTTCGACGGCGCCCATCTGCCGCCATCCGTGTCTCGCATCGCACCGGTACCCCCGCAATGTCGCGGCGCCCGCCTGTGGTCCGGGGACGAGGCTGCGGTCCCGTCGACTGCATCACTTCGGAGAGGAACCGCGTGCTGACCCTCGTGCTGGCCAACGCATCATTCGTGCCCCCCACCATCTCTGATGGTCACCTCCCGGAGATCTTCCCCTGGGGTGCGGAGTACGGCACCGGCTTCGGCAAGCAGATGCTGCTCGTCCTGCTCTCCGTGGTGCTCATCACCGCCTTCTTCGCGTGGGCCATGCGCCGTCCCCGGCTCGTGCCCGGCAAGGCCCAGTGGCTCGCCGAGTCCGGCTACTCCTTCGTCCGGAACGACATCGCGAAGGACATCCTGGGCGAGAAGAACTTCAAGCAGTGGGTCCCGCTGCTCTTCTCCATCTTCTTCTTCGTGCTGCTGAACAACCTGTTCGGCGCCATCCCGGTGCTGCAGCTGCCGACCTTCTCCCACGCGGGCGCCGCCTACGGCCTGGCCCTCATCGTCTACGCGATCTGGATCGGCGTCGGCATCAAGCGCCACGGCGTGCGCTACCTGAAGCTGGCCGTCGTGCCCTCCGGTGTGCCCGGCTGGATCCTGCCGCTGCTCGTGCCGCTGGAGATCATCTCCAACTTCATCGTGCGCCCGCTGACCCACTCCCTGCGTCTGATGGCCACCATGCTCTCCGGCCACATGATCGTGATGCTGGCCGGCGCCGGCGCCGCCTACCTGATCACGCAGACCGGCAGCCTGGCCCTGCAGGGGACCGGCATCCTGGTCATCCTCGGCTCGGTGGCCCTGTACTTCCTCGAGCTGCTGATCATGTACCTGCAGGCCTTCGTCTTCACGCTGCTGACCGCGATCTACATCCAGGGCGCGATCGACGCGAACGACCACTGATCTTCCGGGGCCGCCTCGGGCACGACCCAGGCGGCCGCGGTACGGCGGGAGAGCCCGCCACCAGTCTTCCCGGCCCTCCGCAGGAGGACCACCCGGGAGGCCGACCCTCCACAACCCGGCCGGACACCTCGGCCTCGTGAAAGGAACACCATGGAACTGCACGGTTCGCTCAACATGATCGGCTACGGCCTCGCCGCCATCGGCTCCGCCATCGGCGTGGGCCTGATCTTCGCCGCCTACATCAACGGCGTCGCCCGTCAGCCGGAGGCCCAGCGCATCCTGCAGCCGATCGCCCTCCTGGGCTTCGCGCTCGCCGAGGCCCTCGCCATCCTGGGCCTCGTCTTCGCCTTCGTCATCGGCGCCTGACGCGCCGCGTCCACGGAGCGCCCGCACGGTGTGACCGTCGGTGCTCCCTCTCCACAGGACTCTTGACCGAAGGATGGTTGAAACATGATCAGCAACGGACTGATCCTCGCGGCGGCTGAGGGGGCCAACCCCCTGATCCCCAACCCGTGGGAGATCCTCGTCGTCGTGGTGGGCTTCGCCCTGCTCATGTTCATCGTCATCAAGTTCATCGTCCCGACCCTCGAGAAGTCCTACCAGGACCGTGTCGAGGCGATCGAGGGCGGTCTGGCCAAGGCTGAGAAGGCCCAGGCCGAGGCGAACGCGATGATGGCGGACTACGAGTCGCAGCTGGCGGACGCCCGCACCGAGGCGAATCGCATCCGCGAGGATGCCCGCACCGAGGCCGCCGAGATCGTGGCCGAGGCGCGCGAGCGCGCGACCGCCGAGGCGACGCGCATCTCCGAGCAGGCGCAGGCGCAGATCGCCGCCGAGCGTCAGCAGGCCGCCGCGCAGCTCAAGGCCGAGGTCGGCTCGCTGGCCACGACCCTGGCCGGCAAGATCGTGGGCGAGTCCCTCGAGGACGACGCCCGCTCGCAGCGCGTGGTCGACCGCTTCCTGGCTGACCTGGACCGTCACCAGAGCGCAGGTGTCGCCGAATGATGACGGGCGCATCGAGGGACTCCCTGGCCGCCTCCCTGGAGGCTGTCGGTCCGGTGCTGGACGAGGGCGGCGTGGCCCTGGCACGCGAGCTGTTCGGCGCGCTGGACGTGGTGGACGAGCACGGCGCCCTGCGCCGCGCCCTGACCGACCCCGCCTGGACCACCGAGCGCCGTCACGGCCTCGTCGACTCGCTGTTCGGCGCCCGGGTGACCCCCGGTGCACTGCAGGTCCTCAAGGACCTGGCCGGCCGCCGCTGGTCGGCGGAGCGCGATCTCGGGGACGCCCTCGAGACGGTGGCCGCGCACGCGGCCGCCGCGGAGGCCGCACGCGGCGGACACGCGGGCCTGGCTGCCCTCTCGGGCGAGCTGCTGGCCTTCAACCGCACGGTCGAGGACTCGCACGAGGTGCAGCGGGCGCTCACCGATCAGCACGCACCCCTCGAGGCACGGGCCGCTCTGGCCGGTCGTCTCCTGGGTGAGTCGGCCAGCCCGGCCGGCCGACTGCTGGTCGAACGCGCCGTCTCGGCCCCGCGCGGCCTGAAGCCGTCCGCCGCCGTCCGCAAGGCCGCGGACGTCGTCGCCGAGCGGCAGCGCCAGTGGATCGCAGAGGTGACCGTGGCCCGGCCGCTCGAGGCCGAGCAGCAGGAGCGGCTGGCCCTGGGCCTGCGCCGCGCCTTCGGCCGCGATCTCGTCATGGACGTGACGGTGGACCCCCACGTGGTGGGCGGCATCCGCGTCCAGGTCGGCGACGACGTCGTCGACGGGTCCATGGCCTCGCGCCTCCACGACCTCCAGCGGCGGATGGCCGGCTGAGGCCGGCTCCCGCCCGCATCCGGAACACCCACGAACGTAAGCATCATCGTCACGTCGATGATCACCAAGCACAGAGAGCAGGGACTGCAGATGGCCGAATTGACCATCAACGCTGACGATGTCCGCAATGCCTTGAACGATTTCGCGGCATCGTACGAACCGTCGGGCACCGATCGCACCGAGGTCGGCCGTGTCATCTCCGCGGCGGACGGCATCGCTCGTGTGGAGGGTCTGCCCTCCGTCATGGCGAACGAGCTGCTGCGCTTCGAGAACGGCATCCAGGGCCTGGCCCAGAACCTCGACACCCGCGAGATCGGTGTCGTCGTCCTCGGCGAGTTCCAGGAGATCCGCGAGGGCATGGAGGTGCAGCGCACCGGCGAGATCCTCTCCGTCCCGGTGGGCGACGCCTTCCTGGGCCGCGTGGTGGACCCGCTGGGCCAGCCCATCGACGACCTGGGCCCGATCGAGGCCGAGGGCCGCCGTGCCCTCGAGCTGCAGGCGCCGACCGTGACCGAGCGCAAGTCGGTCCACGAACCGCTGCAGACCGGCATGAAGGCCATCGACGCCATGATCCCGATCGGCCGTGGCCAGCGTCAGCTGATCATCGGTGACCGCCAGACCGGCAAGACCGCGATCGCCGTCGACACGATCCTCAACCAGAAGGCCAACTGGGAGTCGGGCGACGTCGAGAAGCAGGTCCGCTGCGTCTACGTGGCCGTGGGCCAGAAGGCCTCCACCATCGCCGGCGTCCGCGCGACGCTGGAGGAGCACGGCGCCCTGGAGTACACCACCATCGTGGCCTCCCCGGCGTCCGACCCGGCCGGCTTCAAGTACCTCGCCCCCTACGCCGGCTCGGCCATCGGCCAGCACTGGATGTACGGCGGCAAGCACGTGCTGATCATCTTCGACGACCTGTCGAAGCAGGCCGAGGCCTACCGCGCCGTCTCCCTGCTGCTGCGCCGCCCGCCGGGCCGCGAGGCCTACCCGGGCGACGTCTTCTACCTGCACTCCCGGCTCCTCGAGCGCTGCGCCAAGCTCTCGGACGAGATGGGCGCGGGCTCGATGACCGGCCTGCCGATCATCGAGACCAAGGCGAACGACGTCTCGGCCTACATCCCGACCAACGTCATCTCCATCACCGACGGCCAGATCTTCCTGCAGTCGGACCTGTTCAACGCCAACCAGCGTCCCGCCGTGGACGTGGGCATCTCGGTGTCCCGCGTGGGCGGCGCCGCCCAGGTCAAGGCCATGAAGAAGGTCTCCGGCACGCTGAAGCTGGACCTGGCGCAGTACCGCGACCAGCAGGCGTTCTCCATGTTCGCCTCGGACCTGGACCCGGCCACCCGCCGCCAGCTCGCCCGCGGTGAGCGCCTCATGGAGCTGCTCAAGCAGCCGCAGTACTCGCCCTACCCGGTCGAGGAGCAGGTCGTGTCCATCTGGGCCGGCTCCAAGGGCCACCTCGACGAGGTGCCGGTGCAGGACGTGCTGCGCTTCGAGCGCGAGTTCATCGACCACCTGCGTCGCCACACCTCCGTCCTGACCGACATCGCCTCCACCGGCAAGCTCGAGGACGGCACCGTGTCCGCGCTCGAGTCTGCCGTCGCCGAGTTCTCCAAGGGCTTCCAGTCCTCCGAGGACGGCGGCGTGCAGGCCGGCCACGAGGAGCACCGCGCGATCGAGCAGGACCAGGTCGCGCAGGAGCAGATCACCAAGCAGAAGCGCTGACCGCCGGTCGGTGAGGGAGCGGTCCGGCGTCGGACCCCACGGGGACGACGCCGGACCGCCCTCCCGCCAGGGAAAGGACCACCATGGGAGCCCAGATCCGGGTCTACCGTCAGAAGATCGCGTCGACGTCGTCGATGAAGAAGATCTTCAAGGCGATGGAGCTGATCGCCACGTCTCGCATCACCAAGGCACGTGAGCGCGTCAGCGCGTCGCTGCCCTACGCGAACGCGATCACCCGCGCCGTCTCGGCCGTGTCGAGCCAGCACGACATCGATCATGTCCTCACCACGGAGCCCGAGAACCCGACCCGGGCGGCCGTGCTCATCATGTCCTCGGACCGCGGCCTCGCCGGCGCGTACTCCGCGAACGTGCTGCGCAAGGCCGAGCAGCTCCTCTCCCGCCTCGGCGAGGAGGGCAAGGACGTGGACGTGTACGTCGTCGGCCGCAAGGCGCAGACGTACTTCGACTTCCGCGGCCGCGGCTACAAGAAGCTGTGGACCGGTCAGACGGACGCCCCCGTCGCCGAGCGCGCCGCCGAGATCGGCGAGGTGCTCGTGGACGCGTTCCTCACGGACACGGCGGACGGCGGCGTGGACGAGATCCACGTCGTGTTCACCGAGTTCGTCTCGCTCGTGAAGCAGAACCCCCACGTGGTGCGCCTGCTGCCCCTCGAGGTCGTCGAGGAGGAGGCCGCCACCGCCGAGGACGTGCTGCCGCTCTACGAGTACGAGCCGGACGCGGAGGAGGTCCTCGACGCACTGCTGCCCAAGTACATCGAGTCGCGCATCTTCAACGCGATGCTGCAGTCGGCGGCCTCGGAGCTCGCCAACCGTCAGCGCGCCATGAAGTCGGCGGGCGACAACGCCACGAGCCTCATCAAGGACTACACGCTCCTGATGAACAACGCCCGTCAGGCCGAGATCACCCAGGAGCTCACCGAGCTCATCGCGGGCGCGGACGCGCTCAACAACTCCTGAGCCCGTTCGGGACTCACCAGACTCGCCATCCACACACGATAGAAGTGAGAGAGATGACTGCCACCATCACTGACCAGGGCACCGGGACCCCCACCGGCGGTGCCACCGGACGCGTGTCCCGCGTCATCGGCCCCGTGATCGACGCCGAGTTCCCGGCCAACGCGATGCCGGAGATCTACAACGCGCTGACCACCGAGATCGACCTCAACGGCCAGCGCCGCACGGTCACCTTCGAGGTCGCCCAGCACCTCGGCGACAACATGGTCCGCGCCATCTCCCTGCAGTCCACCGACGGCCTGGTGCGCGGCACCGACGTCGTGGACACCGGCGCCCCCATCTCGGTGCCGGTCGGCGACGCCGTGAAGGGCCACATCTTCAACGTGCTCGGCGAGACCCTGGACATGCCCGCCTCGCAGCTGCAGGCCGAGGACCGCTGGCCGATCCACCGCCCGGCCCCGAACTTCGCGTCCCTCGAGGGCTCCACCGAGATGCTGGAGACCGGCATCAAGGTCATCGACCTGCTGACCCCCTACATCAAGGGCGGCAAGATCGGCCTGTTCGGCGGCGCCGGCGTGGGCAAGACCGTGCTCATCCAGGAGATGATCACCCGTGTGGCCCGCAACTTCGGCGGCACCTCCGTGTTCGCCGGCGTCGGCGAGCGCACCCGTGAGGGCAACGACCTCTGGGTCGAGATGGACGAGGCGGACGTCCTGAAGGACACCGCCCTCGTGTTCGGCCAGATGGACGAGCCGCCGGGCACGCGTCTGCGTGTGGCCCTGTCCGCGCTGACCATGGCGGAGTACTTCCGCGATGTGCAGAACCAGGACGTGCTGCTGTTCATCGACAACATCTTCCGCTTCTCGCAGGCCGGTTCCGAGGTCTCCACGCTGCTGGGCCGCATGCCCTCCGCCGTGGGCTACCAGCCGAACCTGGCGGACGAGATGGGTGTGCTCCAGGAGCGCATCACCTCGACCCGCGGCCACTCCATCACCTCGATGCAGGCCGTGTACGTCCCCGCGGACGACTACACCGACCCGGCCCCGGCCAACGTGTTCGCGCACCTGGACGCGACCACCAACCTGACCCGTGACCTCGCGTCCCGTGGCCTGTACCCGGCCGTGGACCCGCTGGCCTCGACCTCGCGCATCCTCGACCCGCAGTACGTGGGCCAGGACCACTACGACGTGGCCATCCGCGTGAAGCAGATCCTGCAGAAGAACAAGGAGCTGCAGGACATCATCGCGATCCTCGGTGTGGACGAGCTCTCCGAGGAGGACAAGATCACCGTGGGCCGCGCCCGCAAGATCGAGCAGTTCCTCTCGCAGAACACCTACACCGCCAAGCAGTTCACCGGCGTCGAGGGCTCCACCGTGCCGGTCAAGGACACCGTCGAGGGCTTCAAGGCCATCGCCGACGGCGACCTGGACCACGTCGCGGAGCAGGCCTTCTACAACGTGGGCGGCCTGGACGACGTCGAGCGCGAGTGGGCCAAGATCCAGGCCGAGGGCTGATCGATCATGGCTGAGCTCAACGTCGAGATCGTCTCCGAGGAGCGGTCCATCTGGTCGGGCGCCGCGTCGGCCGTGTCGGCGCGCACCGTCAACGGTGAGATCGGCATCCTCCCGGGCCACACCCCGATGCTCGCCGTCCTCGGCGACGGCGAGGTCGTGGTGCGGACCACGGACGGCGGCACCGTCACCGCGCAGGCCCGCGGCGGCTTCTTCTCCGTGGACCACGACCGTGTCGTGATCGCCGCGACGTCCGCCCGGCTGGGCGACGCCGCGGCGGCCTGACGCGGCGCGGCAGGACCTGACGGTGGAGGGCCCGGTGCTCATCGCCTCGGCGACCGTGGTGGCAGTCATCGTGCTGTCGGCACTCGCCCTGGTGATGCGGCGCCGGGCCCTCGCCCGTGTCACGGCCGCCTTCCCTGCGGTCCTGGAGCGGGAGGGCCCGGGGCGTGAGCGTGTGATCGGCGTGTACGACGAGTCCCGCCTGCGCCTCACCGGGGGCTGGCGCCTCTCGCGAGAGCGCTGGAGCGCGGACCGGAGCCGCCTGCAGATCGACCGCCTCCCGGCGGACGAGGCCGGCCGGGCCGTCCTGGAGCTGAGCGCCGGCACACGTCCGGTGCGCGTCGTCGTCGACCCCGACGACGCCGGCGCCCTGCGCGCCTGGAGCGAGGCGGGGCCGTCCGCGGCGTCGTCCTTCTGGCGCCGCTGAGCCCGCCCGGCGCCTCAGAACAGGCGGGACTCGGCGTCGTCCACGCCGCGCATCGCGTCGTAGTCGAGGGTGACGCAGCGGATGCCGCGGTCCTCGGCGAGGGTGCGGGCCTGGGGCTTGATCTGCTGGGCCGCGAACACGCCGCGCACGGGCGCCAGGAGCGGGTCCCGGTTCATCAGCTCGAGGTAGCGGGTGAGCTGCTCGACCCCGTCGATGTCCCCACGGCGCTTGAGCTCGACCGCCACGGTGCCGCCGTCGGCGTCGCGGGCCAGGATGTCCACGGGGCCGATCGCCGTCATGTACTCGCGGCGCACGAGGGTGTGGCCGTCGCCGAGCAGGCTGATCTGCTCGGCCAGCAGACGCTGCAGATCCGCCTCCACGCCGTCCTTGACGAGGCCGGGGTCCACGCCGAGCTCGTGGGAGTCGTCCGCCAGGACCTCCTCGATGAGCACGATGAGTCGGTCGTCGGACTTCTTGGCCTGCACGCGCCAGACCTGCGTCACCCCCTGGTCGGCCTGGTCGGGGGAGGGCTCCTCCACGTGCAGGGTCGCGGGCGGCGACATCCAGTTGAGGGGCTTGTAGGAACCGCCGTCGGAGTGCACCAGCACCGAGCCGTCCGCCTTCACCATGAGCAGGCGGGTGGCGGTGGGCAGGTGGGCGTTCAGGCGGCCCTCATAGGTCACGGAGCAGCGGGCAATGACGAGTCGCACCGGTCCATCCTAGGCGGACCGTGCCCACCCGCTCGTGTGTCAGCATGGGGACATGCCCCGTTCGAACCGTCCCCGCCGCTCGTCCGCGCCTCGGCGGAGCGAGCGCGGGGCCTCCGGCGTCTCCCGGCGGTCCCGGCCGTCGCCGGGGCGGTCCGACCCGCTCGAGGAGCTCCTCGGCCTGGACGCGGGCTACTCGCGCCAGTCCGGGTCCGACGGCGGCTGGCACGTCCGGCAGATCCCCGCGTGGCGCGCGGTGAAGGACTACACGTGCCCCGGCTGCGGCCGGGTGATCCGGCAGGGCCAGGCGCACCTCGTGGCCTGGCGCGCCGACTGGATCATGGGGGACGAGGACGCGGGAGCGGACCGGCGGCACTGGCACCCGGTGTGCTGGCGCACCCGCCCGAGCCGCTGACCGCGACGGTCCGGGCCGCGCCGCCGTCGTGGGCCTACCGGGCGTCCTGACGGGGGATGAAGACCTCGCGGACCAGCAGCAGCAGCGCGGCGGCGAGCGGGATCGCCATGAGGGCGCCGAGGACGCCCAGCAGCGCGCCTCCGGCGATCACCGCGATCACGGCCACGGCCGCCGGCACGGACACCGCGCGCGCCATGACGCGCGGCGAGATGACGTAGGCCTCGATCTGCAGATAGACGAAGTAGATGGCCGCGAACACGGCGGCGGTCTGCCACGACGTCAGCAGGCTCACGAGGGTCAGCAGCGTGCCGCCGATCGCGGCGCCCACCAGCGGGATGAACGCCATGAAGGCGGCGATCGCGGCGAGCAGGACGGCGAAGGGGGCGCCGGCGATGGCCAGCGCCGTGAACGCCACCGCGCCGTTGAGGGCGGCCACGAAGGACTGGCCCATCACGTAGTGGCCGACCGAGGAGGTGATCTGCTCGGACAGCGCCTCGATCCGGGGCCGGCGCGAGCGCGGTGCGAGCCGGTAGGCCCAGTACTTCATGTGCGGCAGGGAGGAGAGGAAGTACAGCGTCAGCACGACCACCACGAGCACCGAGAAGACGGCGTTCAGCACGGTCTGGCCGAAGCCGAGGAGCCCGCCGAACAGGTCGGTGACGGCGACGCCGTCGGCGGCGAGGCGCTCGGTCTGGGCGCGAACGGCCTCCTGGAGGTGGAACTCCTCGTCGAGCTGCACGAACCACTCGGCGGTCATCACCCCGTCGATGATGGCCGGCAGGTCCTGGACCAGCTGCGTGGACTGCTCGATCACCGTGGGGACCAGGAGGGCGACGAACGCCCCGGCCACGGCGGCCAGGCCGAGCGCGGCCGTGAGCACGCCGACCCAGCGGGGCGCGCCCCAGGACTCGACCCGGCGCACCAGCGGATCCAGGCCCAGGGCGATGAACAGGGCCGCGGCGATCCACACGATGAGCTGTCCGTTCGTGCGCAGCACCGAGACGACGCCGATGGCCAGGGCCACGCCGACTGCGAGCAGGAAGCCGGTCAGCCCGGGGGACTCGACGGCCACGGCCGCGACCGCCGGATCCTCGGCGCCGTCGACGGGGACCGACTCGGGGTCCACCCGGTCCTCCTCGAGGAAGGGTCGGCGCCGCCGCAGGACGGAGCCCAGGCGGGGCAGTCGACGACGCCCGGCGGGCGTCGGCCCGTGCGACGGCGGCGCGGCGGCCACCCCGACCGGCTCCACGGGGATGCCGGCCACGGGCGGCTGCTCGGTGCCCTCGGGCTCGGCCGGGGCGCGGACGTCGGCGACGCCGGCGGCGTCCGGGCCGGATGCGGTCTCCTTCTCCTCCACGCGCTCAGCGTACGTCAGGGCCCCGGCCTGACCGCGCCACGCCGGGGAGGCTACCGTGGGGCGCAGTGACAACGCCCCTCGCGCCGGCGACGGGGCGGACCCGGACCGGAAGGATCGTGACCGACGTGACCGCCCAGCCCCCCTCCGACGCCCCGTCCCACCTGCGCGGCGCCGTCGACCTGTCCTCGCTCGGCACCCCGGCCCCGGCCGGGCGGACCGCGCCGGGGGCCGACGCCGGCGCCGGCGGCGGCTCGTGGGTGATCGCGGACGCCGACCAGGGTCTGCTGCAGCAGCTGGTCCAGCTCTCCGCCCAGGTGCCGGTGCTGCTGCACCTGCACGTGCCCGGGGACGCGGCGAGCGAGGCGCTCTACCGGCAGTTCGCGGACGCGGTCGACGCCCAGGCGGGACGGCTCGTGCTCGCGCGTCTGGACGTGGCGAAGGAGCCCGCCGTGCTGCAGGCGCTCGGCCTGGGGGCCGGCCCCGCGGTCATGGCCGTGGTGGCGGGGCAGCCGGTGCCGCTGGTCAATCAGGAGGTGCCGGAGGAGACGCTGCGCCAGCTCATGGGGGAGATCCTCGAGGTGGCCCGTCAGAACGGCGTCGCCGGCACCGTGCCCCCCGTCGCCCCGGCGCGCCAGGACGCCGACGCCGCGGCCGCGGAGGCTCCGCCCGTGCCGCCGCTGCACCGGGCCGCCCATGAGGCCCTCGCCGCCGACGACCTGCCCGGGGCCGTCTCGGCGTGGGAGGCGGCGCTGGCCGACAGCCCCGCGGACGCCGTGGCCCAGCAGGGCCTGTCCGCGGCCCGCCTCATGCTGCGCACCCGTGACGCCGACGCTGCGGCGGTGCGCGCGGCCGCCGCGGACGGCCCGGACGACGTCGCCGCCCAGCTCGCCGTCGCCGACCTGGACGTGCTCGGCGGCCACGTGGAGGACGCCTTCGCCCGGCTCGTGCGGTTCATCGCCCTCCACCCCGGCGACGACCGCGAGACGGCGCGCGCCCACCTCGTGGACCTCTACACCGTGGTGGGCACGGACGACCCCCGTGTGCAGGCCTCGCGGCGTCGGCTGGCCGCAGCGCTGTTCTGAGGGACCCTCAGTTCATCCCTGAGGAGGACGCCGTGTCCGCCTGACGGTGGGTAAGGTCCCAGGCATGTCTCCGCATGCGCCCGAGCCTGCCCCCGCCCACCTGGCGGCCGCCGCCCGTCGGCGTGCGGCCGACGCCCCCGATCCGGACCTCGCCCTCGTCACGCGCGGGCTGACCCAGCGGTTCGGGGACAAGCTGGCGCTGGACGCGCTGGACCTGGACGTCCCGGCCGGATCGTTCTTCGGGGTGGTCGGGCCCAACGGGGCGGGCAAGACCACGGCCCTGTCGATGGCCACCGGGCTGCTGCGCCCGGACCACGGCCGCGCCTGGATCCACGGCGTCGACGTGTGGGAGCAGCCCCTCGAGGCCAAGCGACGGGTCGGCGTGCTCGCCGACGGCGTGCGCACCTTCGACCGCCTCACGGGCACGCAGCTCATGACCTACGCCGGGCTGCTGCATGGCCTCGACGCGGACACCGTGGCCGAGCGGACCGCGGACCTGCTGCGGGTGATGGACCTGGAGGACGCCGGCCGCAAGCTCGTGGCCGACTACTCCGCCGGCATGACCAAGAAGGTGTCCCTGGCGGCCGCCATGGTCCACGCCCCGGACCTGCTCGTCCTGGACGAGCCGTTCGAGGCCGTGGACCCGGTCTCCGCCGCGAACATCCGGGACATCCTGCACTCGTACGTGGAGCGGGGCGGCACCGTGATCGTCTCGAGCCACGTGATGGACCTCGTCCAGCGCATGTGCACCCACGTCGCCGTGATCGCGGCCGGGACGCTGCGGGCCGCCGGCACGCTCGAGGAGGTCCGGGACGGGCACGACCTCGAGGACCGCTTCGTGGACCTCGTCGGCGGCCGCCACGGCTCGGAGGGGCTGGCATGGCTCTGACGCTCGTCCGACTGCGCTGGACGCTGACCCTGAACCAGTGGCGGCGGTCCCCGTTCACCCTGGTGATGAGCGTGCTCGGCGCGCTGTACGTGCTCGGCATGGCCGCCGTGGCGGTGACGCTGCTCGTCACGGGCCTGCCCGCCCTGCCGGACGAGGCCCGCGGCGCCACGACCGTGCTGGCCGCCGCCGTCGTGGTGCTCGCCTGGCTCGTCATCCCGCCGTTCGTCACGGGCGTGGACGCCACCCTCGACCCGCACAGCTTCGTGCTCTTCCCCGTCCCGGCCCGCACCCTCATCGCCGGGCTGGTCCTGAGCGCCTTCACGACGCCGGTCGGGCTCGCCACGCTGGCCGTGCTGGTGGGCCTGGGGGCCAGCTGGTGGGACCGGCCGGCCGCGCTGGCGGCGGGCCTGGCCGGGGGCGCGCTGACCGCGGTGACCGCCGTGGCGATCGGCTCCGGCCTCGCCGGCCTCCTGGCCGCCTACGCGAGCCGGCGTCGGGTGCGGGACGTCGTCTCCGTCCTGCTGTTCATCCCGCTCATGCTCGGCGGCGTCGCCCTCTCGCAGGCCATCGCGTCGTTCGAGGACTTCCTGGCGATCGCGCCCCAGGTCGCCCGCGGCGCGGCGTGGACCCCGTTCGGGGCGGGCCCCGCCGCGGCGTGGGCGGCCGCCGAGGGCCGCGGAGGC
>NZ_JXSP01000068.1:0-16891 GCF_000946635.1 Micrococcus sp. MS-ASIII-49 | reverse complement strand
CGCGGCGCCGCCGTCGCGCTCCACCTCGCGGTGGCGGCGGCCTGGTGCCTGGCCGCCCTGGCCCTGTGGCACCTGGCCGTGCGCCGCACCGTGGAGCCGGTGGCCGTGGGCGGCGGTCGGTCCCGCCGCGTCGCCGCGGGAGCGGACCCGATGCCGCTGCGCTGGCTGGGCCGACGGGCCACGGGCCCGCGCACCGCGATCGCGGCCCGCGCCCAGCGCTACTGGCTGGCCGATCCGCGGTACGCGGCCGGGCTCATCATCATCCCGCTCATGGCCGTCCTGCTGTGGTTCACCGGGGGCATGGCCGCGGAGGGGGGTCCCGGACTGGGCCTGCTGCTGATCCTCGGGCCGATCACCGCCTGGTCCCTGGCCTACTCGATCTCCGCGGACATCGCCTACGACCACACGGCGTTCCACCTGCAGGTCGTCTCGGGCGTGCGGGGCGTGGACGACCGCTGGGGCCGGGTCCTGGGCCTGGCGGGCTGGGGCGTGCCGATGATCCTGCTCGTGACGACGGCGACGGTGGCGGCGGCGGGGGACTGGTCCCTGCTGGCGCCGATGCTGGGCCTGGCCCTCGGCCTGTTCGGGACGACCGCCGGGCTGTCCGCGTTCGTCTCCGCCCGCTTCGTCTACCCGGTTCCGAAGCCGGGGGACAGCCCGTTCGCGACGCCGCAGGGCGCGGCCATGCGCACGATGCTCGTCCAGGGCGCCGCGATGCTGGTCAGCCTGGCGCTCGCGGTGCCGTTCCTGGTGCCCTTCGTCGTCCGGCTCGTCACCGGGGCCGCCGTGTGGGGGTGGGTGACGGTGGCGCTCGGGCTCGCGTGGGGCGCCGTCGCGCTGTGGCTGGGTGTGCGCCTGGGGGCGCGCTGGTACGACCGCGCGCAGGCCGAGACCTACCAGGCCGTGGCCGCCTTCTGAGGGGCGCGGCTAGACTGGCCCGCATGAGTGTGACCGGCGAACCCGACCTGAACGACCCCTTCGCGCCCGCCGGCGGCGGCACGTCCGTCCTCGAGCGTGAGGAGCTGCGCCAGGAGATCGAGCCGGGCGACCACGAGCGCTTCGCCCACTACGTCCGCAAGGAGAAGATCACGGAGTCCGCCGTCACCGGTGCCCCCGTGATCGCCCTGTGCGGCAAGGTGTGGGTGCCGGGCCGGGACCCGAACAAGTTCCCCGTGTGCCCCACGTGCAAGGAGATCTACGAGGGCCTGCGCGAGCCGCAGGACGGCGGCGACGGCGACGGCAAGCGCGGTGGCTGGTTCGGAGGCCGCGGCCGTGGCTGACGGCCGCTCCCTGACGAGCGGCACCCCGGACGGCAGCGTCCAGCACGACCTGTTCCACATCGGCGAGGACCTTCCCCCCGCCATGCCCGAGCGCGCGGCGTGGGGGACGGCCCCCAAGCTGCGCCAGTGGCAGCAGGAGGCGCTGGAGCGCTACCTCCAGACCGCGCCGCAGGACTTCCTGGCGGTCGCGACCCCCGGCGCGGGCAAGACGACGTTCGCGCTGCGCGTGGCCAAGATCCTGATGGACTCCGGCGTCGTGCAGCGACTGACCGTCGTCGCGCCCACGGACCACCTCAAGCGCCAGTGGGCGGACAACGCCGCGCGCGTCGGCATCGCGATCGACCCGAACTTCAAGAACGCCGACGGGCGGCACGGCGCCGAGTACCGCGGGGTGGCGCTGACGTACGCCCAGGTGGCGAACAAGCCCGTCCTGCACCGGAACCGCACCGAGGCCGCCAAGACGCTGGTGATCCTGGACGAGATCCACCACGGCGGCGACGCCCTGAGCTGGGGCGAGGGCATCCGTGAGGCGTTCGAGCCGGCCACGCGGCGGCTGTCCCTGACCGGCACCCCGTTCCGCTCCGACACCGCCTCCATCCCCTTCGTCCGCTACGAGCTCGGCCAGGACGGCATCGAGCGCTCCAAGGCCGACTACACGTACGGCTACGGGCCGGCGCTGCGCGACCACGTGGTCCGCCCCGTGATCTTCATGGCCTACTCGGGCCAGATGCGCTGGAAGACCTCCACCGGCGAGGTCATGGAGGCTCAGCTCGGCGAGGCCGCCACGAAGGACATCACCGCCTCCGCCTGGCGCACCGCGCTGGACCCGGCGGGCGAGTGGATCCCGTCCGTGCTGCGCGCGGCCGACCGCCGGCTCAGCGAGGTGCGCCGCAACGTGCCCGACGCCGGCGGCCTCGTGATCGCCACGGACCACCAGGACGCGCGCGCGTACGCCGCGCAGCTCGAGGCGCTGACCGGCCAGCGGCCGGCCGTGATCCTCTCGGACGACAAGGGGGCCTCGGATCGCATCGAGGAGTTCGCCGCGTCGGACGAGCGGTGGATGGTGGCGGTGCGCATGGTGTCCGAGGGCGTGGACGTGCCCCGCCTGTGCGTGGGCGTGTACGCCACGTCCACGTCCACGCCCCTGTTCTTCGCCCAGGCCGTGGGCCGCTTCGTGCGCTCCCGCCGGCGTGGGGAGACCGCCTCGGTGTTCCTGCCGTCCGTGCCCGCGCTCATGCTGCTGGCCAACGAGATGGAGCTCGAGCGGGACCACGCGCTGGACCGCAAGGAGGGCGCCGTCGACGTCGAGGACCTCGAGGACGCCCCCGAGGAGGACCTCATCGCGGAGGCCAACCGGGCCGAGAGCGGCTCGGACGTGCTGACGCGGGAGAAGTTCGAGGCCCTCGAGTCCCGGGCGAGCTTCGACAAGGTGCTCTTCGACGGCGGCGAGTTCGGCCTCGGCGGCGCCGTCGGCTCGGAGGAGGAGCAGGACTTCCTCGGCATCCCGGGCCTGCTGGACGCCGAGCAGGTCTCCGCCCTGCTGCGGCAGCGGCAGGCCGAGCAGATCCAGCGCCGGCCGCGTGCGCAGGCGGCCGAGCCCGCCGACGTCGTGGACCACCGGCGGATGAAGGAGCTGCGCTCCGAGCTGTCCAAGACGGTGTCCGCCTGGGCGGCCCGTTCCGGCCAGCCGCACGGGGTGATCCACAACCGCCTGCGGGAGATCTCCGGCGGCCCCGCCGTGGCCCAGGCCTCCCGCGAGCAGCTGGAGAAACGGCTGAGCACCCTGCGCGGGTGGTTCGTCGGCCGGACCTGAGGTCCGCCGGGAGCGCGGGGGCGCCCGCGGGCTGAGGATCGCCTCCCCTGGCTGGCACCCGGCACGGGGACGGGCTGGAATGGGGGCACGATGTCAGGAGTCGTCATGCCCGTGTCCGCCCCGTCCCCGTCACGTCCCGCCGTCCTCGGCTTCGCCGCGCGGTACCCGTGGGTGCTCGCGACGCTGGTCGTCGTCGCCCTCACCCTCGGCCTGCACCTGGCGGGGGCGGAGGATCCGGCGCGCTGGATCGCCTCGGCGTATGCCCTGGTGGTGGCCGCGTGGACCTCGGTGGGCATGGTCAGGGACCTGATGCGCGGGCACTGGGGTGTGGACATCCTCGCCGTCACCGCGATCGTCGCCACCGTGCTGGTGGGGGAGTACCTCGCCGCCGTGCTCGTCTGCCTGATGCTCACCGGCGGGGAGGCCCTCGAGGACTACGCGGCCGGCCGCGCTCGGCGGGATCTGTCCGCCCTGCTGGACCGCGCCCCGCAGCGCGCGCATCGCCTGGGCCCGGACGGCTCCGTGGAGGACGTGCCGGTGGAGGAGGTGCGTGCCGGCGACCGGCTCCTGGTGCGTCCCGCCGAGGTGCTTCCCGTGGACGGCACCGTGGCTTCCGCCGAGGACGGCGGGGAGGTCGCCGTGGACCTGGACGAGTCCTCCCTGACCGGCGAGTCCCTGCCCGTCACGCGCCGCACCGGCTCGGCCGTGATGTCCGGCGCGCTCAACGGCACCCGCGCCTTCGTGCTCGAGGCGACCGCCTCCGCGGCCGACTCGCAGTACGCGGCCATCGTCTCCCTCGTGCAGCAGGCGGCCGAGTCCCGCGCCCCCATGGTGCGCCTGGCCGACCGCTACGCCGTGCCGTTCACCGCCGTCGCCTACCTGATCGCCGGCCTGGCCTGGTGGCTGTCCCAGGACCCGGTCCGCTTCGCCGAGGTGCTCGTGGTGGCCACGCCGTGTCCGCTGCTCATCGCCGCTCCGGTGGCCTTCCTCGGCGGCATGTCCCGCGCCGCCACGTCCGGGGTGATCGTGAAGTCGGGTGGGACCATCGAGGCCCTCGGCTCCGTGCAGACCGTGGGCTTCGACAAGACCGGCACCCTCACCGCCGGCCGCCCCGAGCTGGTCGGCGTGCGCCCGGCCGCCGGCTTCGCCCAGGACGAGCTGCTGCGCCTGGCCGCCTCCGCCGAGCAGTACTCCGTGCACGTGCTCGCCGACGCCATCCGCGCGGCGGCCGAGGAGCGCGGGCTGTCCCTGGCGACCGCGCAGGATGCCACGGAGGAGGCCACCCACGGCGTCGTCGCGGTGCTGGAGGGTCGCCGCGTCGTCGTCGGCAAGCGCGCCTACGTCACGCAGGCTGCCCCGGACACCGCCACCGCCGACCTCGCCCCCGGCCAGTCCGCCGTCTACGTGGCCGTGGACGGCGCCTTCGCCGGCGTCCTGCTGCTGGCCGACCGCATCCGCCCCGAGTCCGCCGCCACCGTGCAGGCGCTCCACCGCCTCGGCGCACGCCAGGTCCTCATGCTCACCGGCGACGCCGAGGCCACCGGACGGCACATCGCCGGGGAGGCGGGCATCGACGAGGTCCACGCGGACCTGCTGCCCGCGGACAAGGTCCGCCTGCTCTCCGAGCGCCCGGAGCGCCCGGTGATGATGGTCGGCGACGGCGTCAACGACGTCCCCGTGCTCGCCGCCGCGGACGTGGGCGTGGCCATGGGCGCCCGCGGCTCGACCGCCGCCTCCGAGTCCGCCGACGTGGTGGTGCTCGCCGACGACGTCTCCAAGGTCGCCGTCGCCGTGGCCGCCGGCCAGCGCACCCTGCAGGTGGCCACGCAGTCGATCTGGGTCGGCATCGCGCTCTCCCTGGTCCTGATGGTCATCGCCGCCACGGGCGCCATCCCGGCTCTGGTCGGCGCGCTGTTCCAGGAGCTCGTGGACGTCGTGGCCATCGTCAACGCCCTGCGCGCCATGAAGCCCGGCCCGCACGAGGCCGAGCGGCTCGGCGATCTCGCCGCCGCCCCCGCCCGGGGGGAGCGGCAGGCCGTGTCGGCCTGAGCGCCGGGCTCAGCCGTCCCGGGACTGGAAGCGCACGAAGGCGCGCAGCTCGTCGCCCTCCACGTCACGGGACTCGCGGAATCCATGGGTCTCGTAGAAGGCGCGCTGACGCTCCTCGGTGTCCGTGAGCAGCACGTGCTGACGCACCTGGCCGAACCGGGCGAAGACGCGGCGCAGCAGCTCGGAGGCGATGCCGCGGCGCTGGTGCCCCGGATCCACGAGGATGTCCTGCAGGTAGGCGATGGTGTGTCCGTCGGAGACCACGCGGGCCAGGCCAACCAGACGGCCGCCGTCGGCGGCGGGGATCACCCCGGAGAGGTAGCGGATGCCGTCCCGGTCTGCGGCGATGGGGGAGCCGGTCATGGCTGCTCTCCTCGTCTGCGTCGGGCACCGGCTCCGGCACGCCCGCCGGGGCCGCGTGCCTCCATCATGCCGCATCGAGTGACATTCGTCACTGTCCCGACGTGCGGCGCCTCAGAGGCGACGCGGGCGCCGCTCGGGGCCGAACCCGCTCACGAGGTCGCCAGGATGGCCCCGGCGGCCTCCATCTCGTGGAGCGCGGCCTGGGCGGCCGCCTCGTCGACGCCGGCCACCAGGTCGGTCAGCACGGTGACCTCGTAGCCGGCGTCGAGGGCGTCGAGCACGGTGGCGCGCACGCAGTGGTCCGTGGCGATGCCCACCACGGTGATCGCGTCCACGCCCTGCTCACGGAGCCACTCGTCGAGGCCGGGGGCGCCGGACTCGACGGCGGCCGCGGCCACGGCGGTGGCCCCGTACGGGCCGACGGTCCCGGAGGGGCGCTCGCCCGCGGCCCCGGTCGGGACGGCGTCGGGCTCACCGAGGGCGCCGTCGAAGCCGGAGTAGGCGTCCGTGTGCAGGCCCTTGAGGAACTCGGCGTCGAGGTGCTCGGCGTCCAGGTCGGGATGCAGCTCGGCGCCGGCGGTGCCGGCCACACAGTGCACCGGCCAGGTGGTGCGGAAGTCCGGCTCGGCGCCGGTGGCCGCGGCGAAGTGCGTGCCCGGGTCGACGTGCCAGTCGCGCGTGGCGGCCACGGCCGCGTAGGCGTCCGCGTGCTCGGCCAGGTGCTCGCTGACCCCGGCCGCGACGGCGGCGCCGCCGGTCACGCCGAGGGCGCCGCCCTCGCAGAAGTCGTTCTGCACGTCCACGATCACCAGGGCGCGGTTCAGGTTCTCCACGGGTCAGTCCTCCAGGAAGATGGTCGGGATGGCGGGGTCGCCCGGCTGCAGGCGGCCCACCGAGGCGGGCAGCTCGCGCAGGGAGGCGGCGTGCCGCTCGGCGGCGCGGGTGACGGCCTCGGGGCCGGTCCAGCCCTCGGCCAGCTCGCCGGCGTGTACGAAACGGTGCAGCAGGGGACGGTCGTCGGCGTCGGGCGCGGCGCTGCGGTTGACGCCGATCACCTCGGCGGTGGCCCGGCCCCGCGGGTCGCGGCGGCGCGCGGCCTCCTTGCGGCCGCCCCGGCTGGCCTTGCCGGAACTGGCCTTGGCCACGTCCACCCACGTGCCGTCGTCGTCCTGGCGGGCCACGAGCTTGTAGACCATGGAGGCGGTGGGCGCGCCGGACCCGGTGACCAGGCGCGTGCCCACGCCGTACGAGCTGACGGGGGCGGAGCGCAGGGCGGCGATCGCGTACTCGTCCAGGTCCGAGGTGACCATGATCCCGGTCTCGGTGTTGCCCAGCTTGTCGAGCAGCTCGCGCACGCGGTGGGCCTGGATCACGAGGTCGCCGGAGTCGACCCGGACGTTCCGCAGGGCCGGGCCGGCCACCTCGACCGCGGTGCGCACGCCCTGCTCCACGTCATACGTGTCCACGAGGAGGGTGGTGTCCGCCCCGAGCGCGGCGACCTGGGCCTCGAAGGCGGCGCGCTCCGAGTCGTGCAGCAGGGTGAAGGAGTGGGCGGCGGTGCCGACGGTCGGGATGCCGTACCGGCGGCCCGCCTCGAGGTTCGAGGTGGCGGTGAAGCCCGCGATGGCCGCGGCGCGGGCGGCGGCCACGGCGGACTCCTCGTGCGTGCGGCGCGAGCCCATCTCGGCGCACGGGCGGCCGTCCGCGACGGCCGTCATGCGGGAGGCTGCGGAGGCCACGGCGGAGTCGTAGTTGTAGATGGAGAGCAGGTAGGTCTCCAGGATGCACGCCTCGGCGAACGTCGACTCCACCTGCAGGAGGGGGGAGTGCGGGAAGTAGGCCTCGCCCTCGGCGTAGCCCACGATGTCACCCCTGAACTCGTAGGCGGCGAGCCAGGCCAGCGTGGCGTCGTCGAGGGCGGTGGTGTCCGCGAGGAAGTCGAGCTCGGGCGTGTCGAACCGGAAGCGGGACAGGCCCTCCAGCGCGCGGCCCACGCCGGCCACCACGCCGTAGCGGCGGCCGCTGGGCAGGCGTCGGGTGAACAGCTCGAAGCGGGAGCGGCGGTGCGCGGTGCCGGCCTTCAGCGCGGCCTGGAGCATGGTCAGCTCGTAGTGGTCGGTCATCAGCGCCGTGGGGATCTGCCAGTCGTCGGCGGTCCGCGGGGCGCTGGGCACGGGGTTCTGGCTCACGCGCCCACCCTAGTGGACCGTGGCGGGGCCGGTCCTGGCCCGCCCGCCTCGTACACTGGGGCGCATGTCCGTGCTGACCCGCCACGATCCGTCCGCGCCGCGCGCCGTGCGTCCGGCGCCGGGCGAGTCCGTCCCCGCCGGCGCCACCGACACCGCCCTGCTGGAGCGGCCTCACGAGGACACAGCCCGGGACCGGCCGTGGAACGTGGTGGTGTGGAACGACCCGGTGAACCTGATGAGCTACGTCGCCTACGTGTTCCGCACCCACTTCGGCTACTCCGCGGCCAAGGCGCAGCGGCTCATGCTCGAGGTCCACGAGCGGGGCCGGTCCGTGGTGGCGACGGGCACCAAGGAGAAGGCCGAGCTGCACGTGGGCGCGATGCACGGCTACGGTCTGTGGGCCACGCTGGAGCAGGCGGAGGACTGAGGAGGGGCATGGCAGAACGGTTCCGCTGGACGCGGCGGGGGTACACGGCGCAGCTGGAGCTGCCGGAGGTGCGCCTGCTGCGCGGGCTGGTCAGGGACGTCGTCGCCCTGCTCGAGGGCCGACGCGCGGACGTGCGCCCCGCCGAGGCGGACCCCGCCGAGGCCCCGGCCGCCGAGGACGGCGTCGACACGCCCGAAGATCCCCCGGCGGCGCCGCCGTCCGTGTCCGCCGCGCAGGACGCGGGCCCCGTGGCCGGGCTGGACGCGTCCGACGCCGCGTTCTGGGGGCTGGTCTCCGGGCTGCACCTGAGCCAGGACCCGGAGCCGCAGCGTTCGGCCCCCACCGACCCGGCCGTCGCACGCCTCCTGCCGGATGCGATGCCCCAGGCCGGCGCCGCCGAACAGGGCGCCCACCGGGCCCTGACCGAGGACGCCCTGTCCGAGGGGAAGCTCGCGGACGCGCGCCTGGCACTCGAGCTGCTGCGCTCGACGCGCGTGGAAGTGCCGCACGACCAGGCGCCGGCCTTCGGCCGCGCGCTCAACGACGTGCGCCTCGTCCTGGCCGCCCGCCTGGGCGTCGAGACCGAGGAGGACGCCGCCCGCGTGCACGCCGTGGACGACTGGCGCAGCGCGGAGGACGTCGAGTCCACCATGGCCCTGCTCTACAACTTCACCTCGTGGCTGCTGGAGACGCTCATGACGGAGATGCTCAGCGAGCTGCCCGAGGGCGCGGACGAGTCCGCGCCGGGCGCCGGGGACGCGGAGGGCGAGCAGTGAGCGGCCAGCGCGCCGCCGTGGACGCCGCCGCGCCGATCGGCGTGTTCGACTCGGGCGTGGGCGGGCTGACCGTGGCCCGGGCGATCATGGACCAGCTGCCCCACGAGTCCATCCTCTACGTGGGCGACACGGAGCACTCGCCGTACGGCCCGCGGCCCATCGCCGAGGTACGGGCCCTCGCCCTGGCGATCATGGACGAGCTCGTCGCGCGCGGCGTCAAGGCGCTCGTGATCGCGTGCAACTCCGCGTCGGCCGCCGTGCTGCGCGACGCCCGCGAGCGCTACACGGGAGGCCACGGCATCCCCGTGATCGAGGTGATCCAGCCCGCCGTGCGCCGCGCCGTGGCCGCCACCCGCACGGGCCGGATCGGCGTGATCGGCACCGAGGCGACCGTCGGGTCCCGCGCCTACGAGGACTCGTTCTCGGCCGCCCCGCACCTCGAGATCACCTCGGTCGCGTGCCCGCGGTTCGTGGAGTTCGTGGAGGCCGGCATCACCACCGGCCCCGAACTGCTGGAGACCGCCCGGGAGTACACGGCCCCGCTGCGTGCGGCGGGCGTGGACACCCTCGTGCTGGGATGCACCCACTACCCGCTGCTGACCGGCGCCCTCTCGCTCGTGATGGGGGAGGACGTCACGCTCGTCTCCTCCGCGGAGGAGACCGCCAAGGACCTCTACCGGGAACTGGTCCGCCTCGGCCTCGAGCACCCCCACTCGGCTGCGGGCTCCGGCCAGGCCACCCGCCACCGCTTCGCCGCCACCGGCGACCCCGACCACTTCCAGGCCCTCGCGCGCCGCTTCCTCGGACCCGAGGTCGAGTCCGTGCGCCGCCTGGAGACGATCGGCGCGCCCCGCCCCGCGGCCGCGCCGGTCCCGACGCGCTCGACGGCCTTCGTCCCGCTGGGCGCCGAGCAGGAGGGTGTGACGTGAAGCTGACCATCATCGGGGCCTCCGGGTCCTTCCCCGGCCCGGGCTCACCCGCCTCGTGCTACCTCCTCACCGCCGAGGGCGTGGCCGAGGACGGCGTCACCCCGCGCACATGGCGGATCCTGCTGGACCTCGGCAACGGCGCCCTCGGCGTGCTGCAGCGCTACGTCGAGCTCGAGGACCTGGACGGTATCCTGCTCTCCCACCTGCACCCGGACCACTTCATGGACCTGTGCGGGATGCACGTGGCCATCCGCTGGAACCCGGCCGGCTGGGACCGCGGCCGGCTGCCCGTCTACGGACCCGCCGGCACCGCCGACCGCATCGCCGAGGCGTACGGGATGGACCCCGAGCCGGGGATGCACCAGGACTTCGAGTTCCGGTGCTGGGCCGCCGGCCGCACCGAGCGGCTCGGTCCGTTCCGGTTCACCCCGGTCCCCGTGCGCCATCCCATCGACGAGGCCTACGCGATCCGGGTCGAGGTGGACCGCGTCGACGACGACGGCGACGTCACCACCCGCGTGCTCACCTACTCCGGGGACACCGACGCATGTGAGGGGCTCGTCGAGGCCGCGCGGGACGCGGACGTGTTCCTGTGCGAGGCCGCCTTCCACGAGGGCCGGGACGACGGCATCGACGGCGTCCACCTGACCGGCCGACGGGCCGGCGAGACGGCGGCGCAGGCCGGGGCCCGGAAGCTGCTGCTCACACACCTGCCGGTGTGGAACGATCCGCAGCGCGCCGTCCAGGAGGCCCGCGAGGTGTACGACGGCCCGCTGGCCGTCGCCGTCTCGGGGCTGAGCTACGGCGTCTGAGGGCGCGCCTAGACTGGAGGCCATGAGCTCTCCCGCCCCCACCGCCCCCCGCCCGGACGGCCGCGCCGTCGACGAGCTGCGCCCCATCACCATCACCCGGGGCTGGTCCCGGCAGGCGGAGGGCTCGGCCCTGATCGAGTTCGGGAACACCCGCGTGCTGTGCACCGCCTCCTTCACCGAGGGCGTGCCGCGCTGGCTCAAGGGCGAGGGGACCGGCTGGGTCACCGCCGAGTACGCGATGCTCCCGCGGGCCACCAACGAGCGCAGCCAGCGCGAGTCCGTCAAGGGCCGGATCGGCGGGCGCACCCACGAGATCTCCCGCCTGATCGGCCGGTCCCTGCGCGCCGTCATCGACCTGTCCGCCCTGGGGGAGAACACCATCGTCCTGGACTGCGACGTCCTCGACGCCGACGGCGGCACCCGCACCGCCGCCATCACGGGCGCCTACGTCGCCCTCGCCGAGGCGGTGGCCTGGGCGCGGCGCGAGGGGATCCTCGCCAAGGACGCCGCCGTCCTCAAGGACTCCGTCGCCGCGGTGTCCGTGGGCATCGTGGACGGGGTGCCCGTCCTCGACCTGCCGTACGTGGAGGACGTGAAGGCGGAGACGGACATGAACGTGGTCGTCACCGGGGCCGGGGAGTTCGTGGAGGTGCAGGGGACCGCCGAGGGCGCGCCGTTCACCCGCGCCGAGCTGGACACCCTGCTGGACCTGGCCCTGATCGGCACGGGTGAGCTGGCCCGCGTCCAGGCCGAGACCCTGGCCGCCGCCACGGAGGACCGGGCGTGAGCGCGCCCGCCTCCTCGTCGGCGGGCCTGCCGGAGGGCGCCCGCATCGTGCTCGCCACGCACAACGCGGGCAAGGTGCGCGAGCTGCGGCAGCTGCTCGCCGGCGCCGTGCCCGGCCTCGACGTGGAGGCCGCGGTGGTGGACGCGGGCGCCGTGGGCGCCCCGGACGTCGTCGAGGACGGCGTCACGTTCGCCCAGAACGCGCTGAAGAAGGCCCGCGCCGTGGCCGCGCACACGGGGCTGATCGCCGTCGCGGACGACTCGGGTCTGGCCGTGGACGTGCTGCACGGCGCCCCCGGGATCTTCTCGGCCCGCTGGGCCGGGCGCCACGGGGACGACCGTGCCAACCTCGAGCTGCTGCTGGCCCAGCTGGCCGACGTGCCGGACGAGCATCGGGGTGCCCAGTTCGTGTGCGCCGCCGCGCTCGCGGTCCCCAGCGGCCCGGACGCCGCGGGCGCCCGGGCCATCCACGTCGAGCACGTCGAGCACGGCCGCCTGCCCGGCACGCTGCTGCGCGAGCCCGTGGGGGACGGCGGCTTCGGCTACGACCCGATCCTGCGCCCCGAGGGCCGGGACGTGTCCACCGCGCAGCTGAGCCCCGAGGACAAGAACGCGATCAGCCACCGGGGGCACGCCTTCCGCGCCCTGCTGCCCTACCTGGTGGACGCGCTCGACGCGCGCCCGTGAGCGGCGGGCGCGCCCCCGTGCCGGGGCTGGACTTCACCGCGATCGACTTCGAGACCGCCAACGGCTTCCGCGGCTCCCCGTGCGCCGTGGGCGCCGTCCGGGTGCGGGACGGGGTCATGGTGGACCGTGCCGAGTGGCTGATCCGTCCGCCCGTCGGCTTCGACCGGTTCGATCCCCGCAACGTGCGCATCCACGGCATCACCGAGGACCGCGTCCTGGACGCCCCGCGGTTCGCGCACGTGTACGACGAGCTCGCGGACTTCGTGGGGACGGACGTGCTCGCGGCGCACAACGCGGGCTTCGACGTCGGCGTCATCGAGTCCGGCCTCGAGGTCTCCGGCCGGGACGTGCCGGGCCTGGAGTTCGTGTGCACCCTGGTGCTGGCGCGCCGCGTCTACGACCTGCCCTCGTACGCCCTGCCCTCCGCGGCGCGCGAGGCCGGGTTCACCCCGGGGCGCCACCACGACGCACTGGCCGACGCCGAGGCCTGCGCGGCCATCCTCGTGGACATCGGCCGGCGCGTGCTGGGGGCGCCGCCGGCCGACGCGGAGATTCTGCCCGGGCTGACCGACGCGCCGGCCGGCCGCGGCGTCGACCGCCTGATGCGGGCCCAGGGGCTGAGCGTCAGCGTCCTCGCCCCCCGGGCGGCGGGATCGGGCGCCGAGTCGAAGGCCACCCGCCAGGCCCGGCGTACCGAGGGCGTCTTCGACGCGCGGGTCCCGCTGCGGGACGAACGCGCCATGCCCGACTTCATGCGCTGGCCGGACGAGGGCGTCAATCCGCTCCCGAACCCGGCCGCCGACCCGGGCCACCCCCTGTTCGGCCAGACCGTGGTGTTCACGGGCGGCATCGGCATGTCGCGTCAGAGTGCCAAGACGCGCGCGGCCGCGCACGGCGCGCAGACCGCGAACCGGGTGGGCGCGGCCACCACGATGCTCGTCGTGGGGGACGGCTTCGAGGCCGCGGACCTGCACCGCCCGCGCGCCGAGGACGGGGCACCGCAGGCCGTGACCACGGCGCTGGCGCACCGCAAGACGCGGGACGCCCTGCGCCGGCGGGACCGTGGGCAGGCCGTCGCCCTGGTCTCCGAGGGGGAGTTCCTGCAGATGCTCGACGGGAACTGGCCGGACGCCGCGCGCTGAACCACTCAGGTGGTCGCGGCGCTCCAGCGCCGGGCGGCCTCCAGGACGACCTCGCGCTCGGCGATCCACCCCGGGACGGAGGCCTCGGCCGCGGCGCGGTCCGCGGGGTCGTGCGCACCGAACACGGCGGTGCCGTGCGCCGCGCCGAGCACCTGCCCGGCCAGCGAGGCCGTGGAGTCGGAGTCGCCGTCGTGGTTCACGCCGATCCGCAGCGCCAGGGCGAGCGCCGCCGCCGGATCGGCCGGGTGCACCGCCTGCGCGGTGAGCGCGGCATACAGCGCGATGGCCAGGGCCTCCTCCGCGACCCAGCCCTCGCCGAGCGCGGTGGGGAGGGCGCCGGGGGCGCCGGGGTCGGCGTCGACGGTGCCGGCCAGGTCGACCGCCGCGGTCACGGCGGCGCGGGTCTCCGCGGCCTCCTCGCCCAGGCCGTCGAGCCACGCGCGGGTGTGCGCGACCGCGGCGGCCAGGTCCAGGCCGCGCAGCAGGGCCGCGATGACGAGGGCGTACGCGGCCGCCGCGACCCACGCGGTGGGGTGGCCGTGCGTGAGGACGGCCCCCTGGCGGGCGAGGGACACGACGTGCGGGTCCTCGAGCCCCGGCACCATCCCGTACGGGGCCGAGCGCATGACCGTCCCGCAGCCCTTCGAACCCGGGTTGTGCGGGTCGCCCGGCAGGCCCATCCCCGGTTCGGCGAGCCCGGTCAGGCACGCGGTGCCCGGCGCGCGGCGCACCTTCAGCTCCGCGTGCGCGTCGATCCAGCGGGGCGGGGCCGGGGGAGCGCCCTCGGGCAGCGCGCCGTCCTGCGTGGCGAACCAGCGCAGGCACGCGAGCCACACGCACGCCGCGGGATCGGCCGGGACGCCGTCGTTCTGCCACTCGATCCACTCGAGCAGGCCGTCGAGCACGTACAGCGTCAGCTGCGTGTCGTCGGTGATCGGCAGGGCGTGGGCGCCCTCCTGGGCGAGCAGGTCCGCGGCGTCGGTGACGCCGGCGGGGCCGTGCACCGCCGCGATCCCCGACGCGGGGGTGAACTCGACGACGCCGCCCAGCGCGTCCCCGGCGGCACCGGCCGCGAGGAGGGCCAGGACCCGGTCGGCGTGCTCGGGGCCGGGCAGGGGCGTGGACGAGGAGGCGGTGGGCTCGGGCGCGGTGGCGGACATGCCGCCATCGTACGAGCTGCACCGCGTCGTGCTTATCCCGTCCGCACCCTCCCTAGAGTGGGCCGCATGATCCTGCTGCACACCTCGGACTGGCATCTGGGCCGGTCGTTCCACGGCACCGGGCTGCTCGAGGCCCAGGAGGAGGTCCTGGACGCCCTCGTCGCGACCGTGACGGAGCGCGGCGTGGACGCCGTCCTGCTGGCCGGGGACGTGTACGACCGCGCGTTGCCTCCGGCGGACGCCGTCCGGCTGCTGGACCGGACGCTCACCCGGCTGCACGCGGCCGGCGCCCAGGTGGTGCTCACGAGCGGCAACCACGACTCGGCGGTGCGCCTCGGCTTCGGCGGCGGACTCCTGGCGGCCGCGGGCGTGCACGTGCGCGCGGACGCGGTGGAGCTGGACCGCCCCGTGCTGCTCACCGAGCCCGGGGTCGACGGCGGCGCGGGCCAGACCGTGGCCGTCTACGGCATCCCCTACCTCGAACCGCGCCACCAGGGACCGGCCTGGGGCGTGGAGCCCCACCACACGGCCGTGCTGACGGAGGCGGTCCGCCGCGTCCACGCCGATCTGGCCGCCCGCCGCGCCGAGACGCCGGAGCCGGTGGCCGCCGTCGTGCTGGCCCACCTGTTCGCGGCCGGGGGCCACGGCTCCGAGTCCGAACGGGACATCGGCGAGGGCGAGCACGTCGAGCCGGACGCCCCGCCCGAGATGCTGGTGGGCACGCTGGGGCAGGTGCCGGTCTCCGTGTTCGACGGGCTCGACTACGCGGCCCTGGGCCACCTGCACGGCCGCCAGCGGCTGGCAGAGCACGTGCGGTACTCCGGCTCACCGCTGCCGTACTCCTTCTCCGAGGCGGGCCACCGCAAGGGCGGCTGGCTCGTCCACGTCACGGGCGGGGCCGTCACCGACGTCGAGGCCGTGGACTGGGACGCCGGACGGCGCCTGGCGGTGCTGTCCGGGCCGATCGAGGACCTGCTGGAGTCCCCGGAGTTCGCGTGGGCGGAGCAGTGCTGGGTGCAGGTCACCGTCACCGACGACGAACGCCCCGAGCGGGCCCTGGAGCGCCTGAAGACCCGGTTCCCCTCCGTGCTCGTCTTCCGCCACGAACCGGCCGGCGGGAGGCGGGCCCGGGAGCGGACCTACGCCCAGGTCCTGCGGCAGGCACCCTCGGACCACGCGCTCGCGGTCGGTTTCGTGGACCACGTCCGGCAGCGGCCGGCCAGCGGGGCCGAGCAGGACCTGCTGCGGGACGCCCTCGAGGCCGCTCGCGCGGGGGAGGTGCGCGCATGAGGATCCACCGGATGCGCCTGGAGGGGCTCGGGCCCTACGCCCAGGCGCAGGACGTCGACTTCGACCGGCTCAACGCGGCCGGCCTGTTCCTGCTGGACGGGCCCACCGGCGCGGGCAAGTCCACGGTGCTGGCCGCGCTGTGCTTCGCCCTCTACGGGACCGTGCCGGGCGGACGGTCGGCCGAGTCGCTCGTGACCACGCTGCGCGAGCCCGGCGCGGTGATCCCCGAGGTGCAGGTCGAGTTCACCGTGCAGGGCCGGCGCTTCGAGGTGGTCCGCTCGCCCAAGCACGAGCGGCCCCGCCGGCGACGCAGCGCAGCGGGGGGCGCCACCGTCACCACGCAGGCCACGGTCTCCCTCCGGGAACGCGTGGACGGGGAATGGACGGCGCCGCTCACCCGGGCGGACGAGGTCGGCCAGCAGATCGCGGCCGTCCTGCACCTGGACGCCGAGCAGTTCATGCAGGTGGTCCTGCTGCCCCAGGGACAGTTCGCCCAGTTCCTCACCGCGAAGTCGGATGAGCGCCGCGTCCTGCTGCGGCGGCTCTTCGGCACGCAGCGCTTCGACGGCGTCGAGGAGCACCTGCGCGTCGAGACGGCCCGGCTGGACACCGCGGTGGCCGTGGACGCGGACGTGGCCCGGACCGCGCGGGCGCAGCTGACCGAGGCGCTCCACGAGGCGCTCGGCCCGGACTGGCATGCGCCGGAGCCGTCACCGGACACGGACGACCGGCTGCTCGCCCTCGCCGCCGAGCGCGCGGGTCGCGCCCACGAGGACGCGCGGGCCGACCTCGCCACGGCCCGCGCCGCGGAGCAGCGGGCCCGGGTGACGGCGCGTGAGCTGGAGATCCGAGGGCGGGACCTGGCCGCGGCCGAGGCGTGGGCGAGCCGTCGACGCGACCACGACGCCGAGGCCGAGACCGCCGCGGCGCGGCGCCGCGCCGTCGAGGCCCATGAGCGCGCCGGGCGGGTGCTCGCGGCCGCCCAGCGGGCCACCGCGGCGGCGGACGCCGCCGGCACCGCGTCGGAGGCGGTGACGGAGGCCCTGGCGCACGTCGAGGACGAGCCGACCGCGGCGGCGTGGCTCGCCGCCGCCCGGGCGGACGGGGCCGCCGACGCGCCCGCCTCCCGCCAGGCGCTGGGGGAGGCCGAGCGCGCCGCGGAGGCGGTGGCGCGTGCCGTCCGGGACC
>NZ_JXSP01000067.1:0-29621 GCF_000946635.1 Micrococcus sp. MS-ASIII-49 | reverse complement strand
GGAGGCCGCCGCCCACCGCGCCGCCCGGCTGACCGAGCTGCGGGACGCCGTCGAGGCCGCCCGCGGCGACGCCGAGACCCTCGACGCCCGCCGCGACCAGGTCACCGCCGCACGCCGGGTCCTGGCCGCCCTCGCTGCGGCGCAGGACGAGGACGCGCGCGCCCGGGCGGTCGCCGACGAGACCGGCCAGGCGCTCACCGCCGCGCTGGCCGAACAGCGCTTCGACGACGTCGACGCGGCGCGCGCGGCCCGCCTCGAGGAGACGGAGGCCGCCGCGCGCACGGCCGCCGTGCAGGAGTGGGACGCGGAACGGGCCCGCCTCGCCGAGCTCGAGGCGAGCGAGCCCGTCCGCCGGGGCCGCGCCCTCGCCGAGGCGGGTGTCGAGCCGCCGACCGAGGAGCAGACCCGCGCCGCCGCCGAGGCGCTCGCCGCGGCCGAGGCCGCGAGCTCGTCCCGGGCGACGGCGGTCGGGCGACTCGATTCACTCGTCGCCACGGTGCGCCGCCAGTCGGCCGCCCTGACCGAGGTCCTGGAGCGGTCCGCCGGGCTCATCGCCGAGCACACGCGGGTGCGGGGGCTGCTCGACCTCGTCCGCGGCGGCGGGGAGAACCTGCTCAAGATGCCCCTGACGAGCTACGTCCTCGCCGGGCGGCTCGAGGAGGTCGCCGCCGCGGCCACCGAGCGTCTGCTCGCCATGACGGACCAGCGGTATTCGATCGAGTACTCCGACGCCGTGGGCGGGCGCGGGAACAAGGGCCTCGAACTCGTCATCCGGGACCACTACGTGGACGAGACCCGCCACCCGGCCACGCTCTCGGGCGGCGAGACCTTCATGGCCTCCCTCGCCCTCGCCCTGGGGCTCGCGGACACCGTGCAGGCCGAAGCCGGCGGCATCGAACTGGACACGCTCTTCGTGGACGAGGGCTTCGGCTCGCTCGACGCGGACACCCTCGACGACGTCCTGGACGTCGTGGACACCCTGCGGACCGGTGGCCGGACCGTGGGCCTCGTCTCCCACGTCGAACGGATGAGGCAGGAGATCGGCGTGCGCCTCGAGGTGCGCAAGGACCGGCGCGGCTCGAGCCTCGCGGTGCACGACGGCGCCTGAGCGACGGGGGTGCGCCCCGCCGCCCCGGCCCGCGCCACGCGTGAGGTCAGGCCCGGCGCCACCGCCGGCGGAGGCGCTGCCGGAGTCGGCCGAGGCGTCCGGCGTCGAGCTCGGACGGGGCCGCCCAACGGTCCTCCGCCCGGCGCTCCTGCTCCGCCCGGCGCTCCTGCTCGGCCGCACGCTCGGCCGCGACGCGCTGCGCCTCCTGCTCGGCCGCGACGCGACGCTCCTCCTGCAGGCGGCGCTCCCCGCGGACCTCGGTGAGCCGGTACAGCACGGGCACGAGCACGAGCGTGAGCAGGGTGGAGGACACCAGGCCGCCCACCACGGCCACCGCGAGGGGCTGGGAGATGAACCCCGCGTGCCCCGTGATGCCCAGGGCCATCGGGGTCATGGCCAGGATGGTGGCCAGGGCCGTCATCACCACCGGGCGCACGCGGTTGAGCGCGCCCACCTCGATCGCCTCGTCCAAGGTCATGCCGCGGTCGCGGCGGTACTGGTTGATCAGGTCGATCAGCACGATCGCGTTCGTCACCACGATGCCCACCAGCATGAGCAGCCCGATCATCGTGGACAGTCCCAGCGGCGTGCCGGTGGCCAGCAGCGCCAGGAACACGCCCGTGGCGGCGAAGGGGATCGACACGAGCAGCACGAGCGGCTGGCGCAGCGAGTTGAACGTCGCCACCATCACGACGTACACGGTCGCCACGGCGGCCAGCAGCGCCAGTCCGAGGTCCCGGAACGTCTGCGCCTGCTGCTCCGCCGCGCCGCCCACGGCCGCGGTGACGCCCTCGGGCAGGTCCAGCTCCGCCACGGCCTGCGTGACCCGGCGTGAGACGGCCCCGAGGTCCTCGTCGTCCGGGGTCACCGTGACGACGGCGGTCCGCTCGCCGTTCGAGGACGTCACCCGGGCAGGTACGGACATCCGCGAGACCTCGGCGAGGTCCCCCAGCGGCACGGGCCCCTCGGCCGTCTCCACGGGCACCTGGCGCAGGGCGTCGAGGGACTCGACCGGCTCCGGGTCACCCAGCTGCACCGCGAAGCTCTCGAACCCGAAGCGGACGTCGCCCACGGGCACGGCCTGCAGGGCGGCGGCGGCCTGGCCGGCCACCGCCTCCTCGGTCAGGCCGAGCCGGGCGGCGGCGACGGTGTCCACGTCCACCTGGAACGTCGGGCGCAGGTCCGAGGCCGGCGTCGTCACCTCGCGGGCACCCTCGACGGGCCGCAGCGCCTCGGCGACCTGATCGGCGGCCGCGGTGAGGGCCTGCGGGTCGGGGGCGGAGACGGCCACCTCGATGTCCTGGCCGCCGCTCGGCCCCTGCTGTGTGGAGACGGACACGTCGCCCACGCCGTCGAGACCCGTGAGCTCGGCGCGCACCCCGTCCTGGAGGGCCACCTGGTCCGCATCCGGGTCGGTCACCACCGTGAACCGCGCCCGGTCCGCCGAGGAGCCGCCGAAGGCCCCCATCGGACCGGCGGCAGTGCCGGCCGTCCACTGGACGGTTTCGACGCCGTCGGTGTCCAGCAGCACCTGCTCGATGCGCTCGGCGGCGGCGGCCGTCGTCTCCAGCGACGCCCCCGGCTCCTGCTCCGCCGTGACGACGAACGAATTCTGTCCCGAGTCGCCCAGGAGGTTCGTGGGGATCAGCGGGACCAGCGCGGCCGTGCCGGCCAGCAGCGCCAGGGCGGCGGCGAGGGTGACCACGGTGTGCCGCTGTGTCCAGCGCAGCACCGGGCGGTAGGCCCGGGTGAGCCATCCGCCGGCCGCCACGGGCCGGTCGCCGGGGACGGCGGGCGCGGCCGTGGTCTCGGCCCCGCGCCGCGGGGAGCGCAGGAACCACCAGCACAGCACCGGCACGATCGTCAGGGCGACGACGAGGGAGGCCAGCAGGGCGACCGTGGCGGTCACGGCGAAGGGCCGGAACAGCTCGCCGGCCAGGCCGCCCACGAAGGCGATGGGCAGGAACACGGCCACGGAGACGAGGGTGGAGGCGGTGATCGCGGTGGCGACCTCGCGCGTGCCGTCCAGGATCGCGGTGCGCCGGTCGGCGCCCAGGCCGAGGTGCCGGCGGATGTTCTCCACCACCACGATCGCGTCGTCCACGACTCGGCCGATCGAGATCGTCAGCGCCCCGAGCGTCAGCGTGTTGAGGGAGTAGCCGAAGGCCGCCACCCCGATGAGGGCGGCCAGCAGGGACAGCGGAATGGACACGGCGGTGACGAGGGTGGAGCGCACCGAGAGCAGGAACACGGCGATCACCAGCACGGCGAACGCCAGGCCCAGCAGGCCCTCCTGGAACAGCGTGTCGATGGACTGCTGGATGAACGGGGCCTGGTCGAACACCACGGTCAGGTCCGCGCCGCCGCCGACCAGGGACGCCAGCTCCGGCAGGGCGTCGCGCACGGCCTGAGAGACCGCCACGAGGTCGGCGTCCGGGGTCGCGGTCACGGAGACGGACAGCGTCGGCACCCCGTCGGTGCGGGTCAGCGAGGTGGGGGCCGCGGCCACGAGGGTGACGTCGGCGACCTCGTCCAGGGTGCGCGGTTCGCCGTCGCCGGAGGGAGCGACGACGATCCCGCGCAGGCCCTCGAGGTCCTCGACGGCGGCGCCCGCCTGGACGGGATAGGTGGTCGCGCCCTCGGTGACCTGGCCGACGGGGAAGAGGCCGGCGTTCTCCTCGAGCGCGTCGGTGATGTCGGAGGTGGTCAGCCCGGCGGCGGCGAGCGCGGCCGGGTCCGGGACCACGGAGACGTTCTCGTCCGTGCCGCCGAGGACGTCGGCGCCTCGGACGCCGTCGATCTTCTGCAGCCGCGGGGCCAGGACGTCCTCGGCGCGGCGGCGCAGGGTGTTGAGGTCCTCGTCCCCGGACAGGGCGAGGAAGACCACCGGGAAGTCGGAGACGGAGCCCGCGAAGGACGAGGTCTCCGCCTCCTCCGGCAGCTGCGGCCCCAGGTTGGCCACCACGCGGTCCACCTGGGACCGGGCCCGGTTCAGGTCTGTGCCGTAGGCGAACTCCAGCTGGACCGCGTTGAAGCCGGACTGCGACGTGGACCGCGAGGATTCGAGCCCCTCCACGGCCTGCAGGGCCGTCTCGAGGGGCTCGCCCACCTGAGCGTCCACGACCTCGGGGGACGCCCCCGGGTAGAGCGTCGAGACGGAGATGACGGGCAGCTCGAGCGGGGGGATCAGCTCCCGCTTGAGCTGCCCGGCGGAGAGGACGCCGAACACCGCGATGAACACGGTGACGAGCGCCACGAGCGCCCGCCGACCGAGTGAGAACCGTGCGAGCGCTCCCATCGGGGCGTCAGGCCAGCTTCAGTGCGGCGTCCGTGACGGTGCGGACCTCGTCCAGCAGCGCCGGGTCGTCGTTGAGCGTGTGGCCCAGGGACGGGATGAGCTCCTTGAGCGTGCCGTCCCAGCCGGCCATCTTCGCGGGGAAGCAGCGCTCGAGCAGCTTCACCATGATGGGGGCCGCGGTGGAGGCGCCCGGCGAGGCGCCGAGCAGGCCGCCGAGCGAGCCGTCCGCGTGCGTGACGACCTCGGTGCCGAACTGCAGGACGCCGCCGAAGCGGCCCTTGCGCTTCATCACCTGCACGCGCTGGCCCGCGGTGATCAGCTCCCACTCGCCGCCGTCGGCCTCCGGGTAGAACTCGTGCAGCGCGTCGATCTTCTTGTCCCGGGACTTCAGCACCTCGGTCACGAGGTACTTGGTCAGGTCCATGTTGTCCTTGGCCACGTCCAGCATCGTGCTGAGGTTGTGCGGGCGCACGGACAGCGGCAGGTCCAGGTAGGAGCCGGTCTTGAGGAAGTTCGTGGAGAACCCGGCGTAGGGGCCGAACAGCAGGGAGCGCTTGCCGTTGACGAAGCGGGTGTCCAGGTGGGGCACGGACATCGGCGGGGCGCCGACGGCGGCCTGGCCGTACACCTTGGCCATGTGCTGGTTGACCACGGACTCGTCCGTGCAGCGCAGGAACTGGCCGGAGACCGGGAAGCCGCCGAAGCCCTTGGCCTCGGGGATGCCGGACTTCTGCAGCAGGGGCAGGGCGCCGCCGCCGGCACCGACGAAGACGAAGCGGGCGCGGTCCACGAGCTCGGAGCCGGCGGCCTTGTTCTTGACCTTGACCTCCCAGCGGCCGTCCGTGCCGCGGGTGAGGCCGGTGACCTTGTGACCGAAGCGCACCTCGGCGCCGGCGCCGGCCATGGCCGTGATGAGCTGGCGGGTGAGGGAGCCGAAGTCGACGTCGGTGCCGCCGGTGTTGCGGGACGCCGCCAGGCGCTGGCCCGGCTCACGGCCCTCGATCAGCAGCGGGGCCCAGGCACGGATCTGCTCCGGGTCCTCGCTGTGCTCCATGCCGGCGAACAGCGGCTGGGCGGACATGGCCTCATAGCGGGTGCGGAGGTAGTCCGCGTGGTCGTCACCCCACACGAAGGACATGTGCGGCAGCGGGTTGATGAAGGACTTGGGGTCCTTGAGCGTGCCGTCCGCCACCAGGGAGGACCAGAACTGGCGGGTGGTCCAGAACTGCTCGTTGATGCCCAGCGCCTTGGTGACGTCCACCCGTCCGTTCTTGTCCATGGGCGAGTAGTTCAGCTCGCACAGGGCGGCGTGGCCGGTGCCCGCGTTGTTCCACGGGTCGGAGGACTCCAGGCCGGCCTGATCGAGGCTCTCGTACAGGGCGATGGACCAGGTGGGCTCGAGCTTCTGCAGCAGCACGCCCAGGGTGGCGCTCATGATGCCGCCGCCGATCAGGACGACGTCGTGGGTGGCGGTGGACGAGGTGGTGGGCACGGTCAACTCCTGAAGCAGAACGACGGCGGGTGGGCGCAGTGCGACCAGGCCGAGCAGTGGCGGTCGGGCCGGGCGCCGTGATCTCCCACTGTACTACCGGTGCGTTCAGCCTTCGGTCAGCCTGACGCGCGAGAAGGGCTCGTCCAGCTGCGGCGACGTCGGGTAGGAGGCCACGCGCGGGCCGGTGGCCAGGGCCGAGATCGGATAGACCAGCGGCAGCGCCGGCAGGTCGAGGGCCATGGCCCGGACGACGCGGCGGAACAGGGCGCGGCGCGCGTCGTCGTCGGTCTCGGCCGCGGCCGCGTCCACGTCCTCGACGACGCGCGGGTTGCGGTAGCCGGTCTCGGCGCGGCCCGAGCGCGCGAAGGGCTCGAGGAACGCGTGCGGGTCGCGGTAGTCGCCGGTGCGGCCCATCAGGTGCAGGGCTCGGGTGGGTCGGGAGACGACGGCGTGCAGGTAGTCCTGGTCCTCCGGCACGGGCACGGGCACGATGTGCATCCCCACCGCGCCGAGGTCGCGGGCGACCATCGCGTAGACCCGCTCCGGCTCGGGCAGGGAGGGGCGGGCCGTGCCGGCCGGGTAGAGGAACTCCAACGGCTCCCCGTCGTATCCCGCCAGGCCGAGGAACTCGCGGGCCCGGCCCGGGTTGACGTCGTAGCGCCGCGCCTCCTCGTCGCCGACGCCGAGGGAGGGGGGGACGAGGTCGTGGGCCAGGCGGGTGCCCTCGAGGAAGACGTCGCTGCCGGCGATGCGCGGGCGGTCCACCGCGTACGCGATCGCCTGGCGCAGGTACTGCGAGCGCACGCTCGGGTGGTCCAGGTTCATGCCCACGTAGAGCACGCCCAGGGGGTCCCGGGGCAGCACCTGGGTGCCGGCCTCGACGAGGGGGCGCAGCTGGCCGGGGGCGACGACGTCGATCACGTCCGCCGTGCCGCGCCGCAGCTCCCGCAGGCGCACGGAGGCCCGACCCCACGCCTGCACGGCCACCGGGTACGCCGCCGGATCGGAGCCGCGGTGGCGGGCGCTGGGGACCAGGATCGTCGCGCCCGAGGCGCCCGGGTGGGCGCGCGTGAGCTCGGCGGTCTCCGCGGCGTCGGCCCAGCGGTAGGGGCCGGTGCCGGCGGGGGTGGTGACCTCGGAGCCGTCCACGTCGACCGTGCGGTCCCACGAGGCCGGCGAGGAGATCGCGAAGGCCGGCGAGGCCAGCGCGGCCGCGAGGTGACGGCGGGGGGAGTGCAGGCGCAGCCGCACCTCGAGCTCGCCGCGGGCCTCGACGCCGGCGAAGGCGGAGTCCGCGTCCCCGGCGTATCCGCCGAAGGCCGAGACGAACGAGGAGGGCGGGGCGACGGTCCCGTCCACGGGCGCGGGGGCGGCGGCCCACCGCTCGATGTTCGCGACCACGGCGGCGGCGTCGCACGGCTCGCCGTCGTCGAACACCACCCCGGAGACCAGGTGGAACGTGTGGAGGCGGCCGCCGTCGGACTCCTCGTGCCGCTCGGCGAGGCGGGGCGTGGGGGCGCCGGTGTCCGCGTCCACGCCGAGCAGCGTCTCGAAGACCTGGCGGATCAGACGGAAGGACTCGACGTCCAGCGCGCGGGCCGGATCCCGCGTCAGCGCCCGCGCCGGGGCGCCGACCACGAGCAGTCGGCCCGGGCCCGAGGAGGTCGGGGCGGCGGAGGACGGCGCCGCGGGCGACGTCGTGCAGCCGGCCACGCTCAGGCCGAGCAGGCCCAGGCCCCCGCCGAGGAAGGCGCGGCGAGTGGGCTGCATGGCGACCTCCTCTGGCAGGTGACGTCGGGGTCGGGCGGGCCCGGGGAGTGCGGGCGGGGGGACTCGAACCCCCACGTCCAGGACACTGGAACCTAAATCCAGCGCGTCTACCAGTTCCGCCACGCCCGCGCACACCCCGCGCGGGCGGGGCGAGGCCCGATCCTACCGTGCGGTGCCCGGGCGCGGATCAGGCCTCGTCGAGGCCGAGGGTGCGGCGCAGTCGCGCCACGTGGCCGGTCGCCTTCACGTTGTACTGCGCGTGGGTGACCTTCCCGTCCGGGCCGACGACGATCGTGGAGCGGATCAGACCCTCGAAGGTCCGCCCGTAGTTCTTCTTCTCGCCCCAGGCGCCGTAGGCCTCGGCCACCGCGTGGTCCTCGTCCGAGAGCAGGGGGAACGTCAGGCCCTCCTGCTCGGCGAACCGGATGATCCTGCCGATCGGGTCGGGGGAGATCCCCAGGACGACGTAGCCGGCCGCGGTCAGGGAGGCGAGGCTGTCCCGGAAGTCGCAGGCCTGCGTGGTGCAGCCGGGCGTGGACGCGGCCGGGTAGAAGTAGACGATCGTGTGCTTGCCCGCGCTGTCGCGCAGCGAGACGGGCCGGCCCTCCTGGTCCTGGAGGGTGAACGCGGGCGCCGTGTCGCCGGGCTGGAGGCGGTGCTGGGTCGTGTCGGTCATGGGCCCCAGCCTACGGTGGGCCCGGTCGGGGAGCGGGGACGACGAAGGCCCCGTCTCCGTGGAGACGGGGCCTTCGCTCCGGTGGGTGCACCCCCCGGGACTCGAACCCGGAACCTGCTGATTAAGAGTCAGATGCTCTACCGGTTGAGCTAGAGGTGCAGGTGCCGCACCGCCTCTCGGATCTCTCCGGTGCGCCGTGCAACGAGGTGAAACCCTACCAGGGGTTTCAGACGCCGTGCAAATCGGGGGGCGTGACGTCCGTCGCGTCCGTCTCCGGGGTCGCGTAGAGGCGGTCCAGCTCGTCCATGAAGGCGGTCATGAAGGCGTGGAAGTCGGTGGCGTCCTCGGCCTGGTCGAGCTCCGCGGTGCCGTCCTCCGTGAGGTCACCCACCGGCACCCGCGTGTGCTCCGGGACGTCGAACCACGTCCGGAAGCCCGTGACGGTCTCCACCTGATAGCCGCTGCCCGTGTCCGCCACGGTGGCCACGTTGGCCAGCCCCACCTCGACGACGTCGGCGCGGTCCGCGGAGGCCTCGGTCACCGGGCCGTGCGGATCGTCCTCGGCCACGCCCGGCGCGCGGCGGTCGTGGTCGTCCGGGGTGGAGGTGGGGTCGAACGGGCACAGCAGCATCTCGAGCGGCTGGTGGCGGTAGCCGATCACGAGGGGGGAGGAGGAGCCCGAGGGCTGGCCGTAGACGACGTTGTAGTCGCCGTGGTTGAACACGCGCGCATCGAAGACGCGGCGCAGCCGTCTGTGCAGGGTGGGCGTGTCCATGGGCCCAACGTACGCGGACCCGTCCGCGCGTGTCATGCTGCGGCACCCGTCACACGGGGACGTCGCGTCGGCCCGGTGGCGCCGTGCTCACTAGACTCCGCGGCATGGACTCCGCCGCGTCGACTCCCAGCACCCCGTCCGCCGCCCCCGACATCAAGCCGCGCTCGCGCGACGTCACCGACGGGATGGAGCGCACCGCCGCCCGCGGCATGCTCCGCGCGGTCGGCATGGGGGACGAGGACTTCGGCAAGCCGCAGATCGGCATCGCCTCGTCCTGGAACGAGATCACCCCCTGCAACCTCTCCCTGGACCGCCTCGCCCAGGCCTCGAAGGACGGCGTCCACGCCGCCGGTGGATATCCGCTGGAGTTCGGCACGGTCTCCGTCTCGGACGGCATCTCCATGGGCCACGAGGGCATGCACTTCTCCCTCGTCTCCCGCGAGGTGATCGCCGACTCGGTGGAGACCGTGATGATGGCCGAGCGCCTGGACGGCTCCGTCCTGCTCGCCGGCTGCGACAAGTCGCTGCCGGGCATGCTCATGGCCGCCGCCCGCCTGGACCTGGCGTCCGTGTTCGTCTACGCAGGCTCGATCATGCCGGGCGTGGCCCGCCTGACCGACGGCACCGAGAGGCAGGTGACCATCATCGACGCCTTCGAGGCGGTCGGCGCCTGCGCCCGCGGTCTCATGTCCGAGGAGGACCTGCTCCGCATCGAGAAGTCCATCGCCCCGGGCGAGGGCGCCTGCGGCGGCATGTACACCGCCAACACCATGGCCTCCATCGGCGAGGCCCTCGGCATGTCCCTGCCCGGTTCCGCCGCCGCCCCCTCCGCGGACCGCCGCCGTGACGCCTTCGCGCGCCGCTCCGGCGAGGCCGTGGTGAACATGCTCCGCCAGGGCATCACGGCCCGGGACATCATGACCAAGCCCGCGTTCGAGAACGCGATCGCCGTGACCATGGCGTTCGGCGGCTCCACCAACGCCGTGCTGCACCTGCTCGCCATCGCCCGGGAGGCGGGCGTGGACCTGCAGCTGTCCGACTTCAACCGCATCGCCGACCGCACCCCTCACATCGCCGACCTCAAGCCGTTCGGCCAGTACGTCATGACGGACGTGGACCGCATCGGCGGCGTCCCGGTGGTCATGAAGGCCCTGCTGGACGAGGGCCTGCTGCACGGGGACACCCTCACCGTCACCGGCAAGACGCTCGCCGAGAACCTCGCCGCGCTCGATCCGGACCCGGTGGACGGCAAGGTCATCCGCACCATGGATGACGCGCTGCACCCCAACGGCGGCATCGCGATCCTCCACGGCTCGCTGGCCCCGGAGGGCGCCGTCGTGAAGTCCGCCGGCTTCGATGCGGACGTCTTCGAGGGCACTGCGCGCGTCTTCGACCGGGAGCGCGCCGCCATGGACGCCCTCGAGGACGGGACCATCGCCGCCGGCGACGTGGTGGTCATCCGCTATGAGGGACCGAAGGGCGGTCCGGGCATGCGCGAGATGCTCGCGATCACCGGCGCCATCAAGGGGGCGGGCCTGGGCAAGGACGTCCTGCTGATCACCGACGGGCGCTTCTCCGGCGGCACCACCGGCCTGTGCATCGGCCACATCGCCCCCGAGGCCGCCGAGGGAGGGCCGATCGGGCTGGTGCAGGACGGCGACCGCATCCGCGTGGACATCGCCGGACGCACCATGGACCTGCTCGTGGACGAGGCCGAGCTCGCCGCCCGCCGCGAGTCCTGGGAGCCGGTGGAGCCGAAGTTCACCACGGGCGTGCTGGGCAAGTACGCCAAGCTGGTGCACTCCGCCGCCGAGGGCGCCTACCTGGGCTGAGGCCCGGTCGGCCCGCACGCCGAGACGAGCAGAGGATGAGCATGCACGCGATCGACGCCCGGGCCGGGGGACCCGCGCCGCGTCCCGGGCGGGAGGCGCGCTGATGGAGGTCGTCATCCTGCCCGACGCCGCCGCCCTGGGCCGGCACGGCGCGGACGCGGTGGCCGCCCACGTGGCGGCCCGTCCCGAGGCCGTCCTGGGGCTGGCCACCGGCTCCTCGCCCCTGCCCGTCTACGACGAGCTCGCCCGCCGGGTCCGGGACGGGGAGCTGTCCCTGCGCTCCTGCCGCGCGTTCCTGCTGGACGAGTACGTCGGCCTGCCCGCGGGACACCCCGAGTCCTACCGCACCGTGATCGAGCGGGAGTTCGTCGTGCGCACGGACATCGCCCCGGAGGCCGTGCACGGTCCGGACGGCGGGGCGGCGGACGTCCCGGGCGCCTGCGCCGCCTACGAGGAGGCGCTGCGCGAGGCCGGCGGCGTGGACGTGCAGCTGCTCGGCGTGGGCACGGACGGGCACATCGCGTTCAACGAGCCCGGCTCCTCCCTCGCCTCCCGCACGCGCATCAAGGTGCTCGCCGAGCAGACCCGGCGGGACAACGCCCGCTTCTTCGACGGCGACCTCGACCAGGTCCCGACCCACTGCCTCACCCAGGGCGTGGGCACGATCCTCGACGCCCGACACCTGGTCCTGCTGGCCCGGGGCGAGGGCAAGGCCGAGGCGGTGCGGCAGCTCGTGGAGGGCCCCGTGAGCGCGCGCTGGCCGGTCACGGCCCTGCAGCTGCACCCGCATGTGACCGTCCTCGTGGACGAGGCCGCCGCCGGGCGACTCGAGCTCGCGGGGGAGTACCGCCACATGTGGGAGGCCAAGCCGTCCTGGCAGGGCCTCTGAGCGCCCCTCGTCCATCGACCCGCCCACCCCGGAAGGTGCATCCGTGCCCGCCTCGGTCCCTCACCGGCCGCGCGCCGAGCAGGCGCCGCAGGCCGCCGCGTCCCCGTCGGTGCTGCGCGCGGACCGCGTCCATGACGGCGAGCGCCTCGGCGGCCCCGGCTGGATCGCCCTGGCCGAGGGCCGGGTGGTGGCCGTCGGGACCGGGGACCCGCCGCGCACCCACGGCCCCATCCACGACCTCGGCGACGCCCTCCTCGCTCCCGGCTGCGTGGACGTGCACGGCCACGGCGGCGGCGGACACGCCGTCGAGTCCGGCGCGGCCGCGGCACGCGCGGCGGCCGCGGCCCACGCCCGCGCGGGCACGACCACGGTCGTGGCCTCCCTCGTCACGGACGAGGTCGACGCGCTCGCGGCGCAGCTGACGGCCCTGACGCCCCTGTGCGCAGAGGGGGTGCTGGCCGGCGTGCACCTCGAGGGTCCCTGGCTCTCGCCCCTGCACTGCGGCGCGCACCGGGCCGCGTCGCTGCGGGCGCCGGAGCCCGAGGACGTCGCTCGCCTCGTCGAGGTCGGCGCGGGCCACCTGGCGATGGTCACGCTGGCCCCCGAGCTGCCCGGGGCCCTCGACGCGGTGGGCCGGCTGGCGGAGGCGGGCGTCGTCGTCGCGATCGGCCACACGGACGCCTCCTACGAGACCACGCGCGCGGCGATCGACGCGGGGGCGCGGATGGCCACGCACCTGCACAACGCGTGCCGGCCCACCCACCATCGCGAGCCCGGGCCGGCCGTCGCCCTGCTGGAGGACCCGCGCGTGGGGATCGAGACCATCGTGGACGGCGTCCACCTGCATGCGGCCACGGTGCGGCGGGTCGCCCGGGAGGCCGGGGAGCGGTGGATCCTCGTCTCGGACTCCATGGCCGCCGCCGGCTGCAGCGACGGCGAGTTCCCCCTCGGGCCGCTGCGGGTCCGGGTCCACGACGGCGTCGCGCGGGTGGTCGGCGCGGACGGCGCCGCCGGGGCCATCGCCGGGTCCACGGCCACGGTCACCGGCTCGGTGCGCTCCGCCGTCGTCGCCGGGGTCGACCTCGACGCCGCGCTGCGGGCGGCGACGGCCGCGCCCGCGGACGCCCTGGGGCTCCCCGACGTCGGCCGGCTCCGAGTCGGGAGCCGAGCGGACGCCGTCGTCTTCGGCCCGGAGCTCGAGGTGCGCGGGGTGCTCCGTCACGGAACGTGGGTGAAGGCGGCCGCCCCCTCGGCGGCTGACTAGGGTGGGCGCAGGCCCGGGATCCGACCCCGACCGCCCGGTCGTCTCACGATGTGACGCTTTATCTCACATTGCGAGACAGGCGGGTGGTCGATGGCGGACGGGGCGCACGGCTGTCGATACTGAGACCACCCCCGAAGGACCCGGCGGCCGTGTCCCCACCTCAGACTCCGCCACGCCGGCCCGATCCGTCATCGACGCGGCCACGGTCCCCGACGCCCGACGGATCCGAACGACGACCGTCCGACGCCCCGCGCCGGACACGCAGCGACGAACGCAGTGAGGTGACCCCATGAGCACGACCCCCCGCGACGCCCGCGCGGCGGTCCCGCAGGTCCCGACGCCGGCCTCCCGCCCGACGGAGACCGCCCGGGCCCAGGAGCGCCGTCCGGCCCCCCGGCCCGAGATCGTCGAGCCGCGGGTGCCCGGCGAGGGCTCCCGCGTCGAGCCGACCCGGATGACCGGCTCCGAGGGCATCATCCGCTCCCTGGAGGAGCTGGGGGTCACGGACGTGTTCGGGCTGCCCGGCGGCGCCATCCTGCCGACCTACGACCCGCTCATGGACTCCGATCGGATCCGCCACATCCTGGTGCGCCACGAGCAGGGTGCCGGTCACGCGGCGCAGGGCTACCACCTGGCCACCGGCAAGGTCGGCGTGGCCATCGCCACCTCCGGTCCCGGCGCCACCAACCTGGTGACCGCCATCGCGGACGCCCACATGGACTCCCAGGCGGTCGTGTTCATCACCGGCCAGGTCTCCTCCGCCGCGATCGGCACGGACGCCTTCCAGGAGGCGGACATCGTGGGCATCACGATGCCCATCACCAAGCACTCCCGGCTCGTGACCCGGCCCGAGGACGTCCCCCAGGCCCTCGCCGAGGCGTTCCACATCGCCGCCACGGGCCGGCCCGGGCCCGTGCTCGTGGACGTCACCAAGGACGCCCAGCAGGGCGAGTTCGAGTTCGCGTGGCCGCCCCGGATCGACCTGCCCGGCTACCGCCCCGTCCTGCGCGGCCACCCCCGGCAGATCCGCGAGGCCGCCCGGCTGATCCGCGAGGCCCGGCGCCCCGTGCTGTACGTGGGCGGCGGCGTGGCCCGCGGCGAGGCCCACGAGGAGCTGCGCGCCCTCGCCGAGCTCACGGGCGCCCCGGTGGTCACCACCCTCACCGCCCGCGGCGTCTTCCCCGACTCGCACCCCCAGCACCTGGGCATGCCGGGCATGCACGGCGGCGTCCCCGCCGTGGCCGCGCTCCAGCAGGCCGACCTGCTGATCACGCTCGGCGCCCGCTTCGACGACCGCGTGACCGGTCACCTGCCCTCGTTCGCCCCCGGCGCCCGCGTGATCCACGCGGACATCGACCCGGCCGAGATCTCCAAGAACCGCACCGCGGACGTGCCGATCGTCGGCCACGTCAAGGAGATCATCCCGGACCTGGTGGCCGAGCTCGCGACGGACACCGAGGCGCTGCCCGACCTCGCCGACTGGTGGGCGGTGCTGCGGCGCCTGCAGGACACCTACCCGATGGGCTGGACCGAGACCGAGGACGGCCTCCTCGCGCCCCAGGAGGTGATCTCGCGCCTGTCGGCCCTGTCCGGCCCCGAGGCCACCTACGTGGCCGGCGTCGGCCAGCACCAGATGTGGGCCAGCCAGTTCGTCGCCTACGAGCGTCCGCGCCAGTGGCTCAACTCGGCCGGCCTCGGAACGATGGGCTTCGCCGTCCCCGCCGCGATGGGGGCGCAGGTGGGCGAACCCGACCGCGTGGTCTGGGCCATCGACGGCGACGGCTGCTTCCAGATGACCAACCAGGAGCTCGCCACGTGCGTGATCAACCGCATCCCCATCAAGATCGCGGTGATCAACAACTCCTCGCTGGGCATGGTGCGCCAGTGGCAGACCCTCTTCTACGACGGGCGCTACTCGAACACGGACCTGAACACGGGCCACGACACCGCCCGGGTGCCGGACTTCGTCAAGCTCGCCGACGCCTACGGCGCCGCGGGCCTGCGCTGCGACCGCCGGGAGGACCTGGACGACACCATCCGCCAGGCCCTCGCCATCGACGACCGCCCCGTGATCGTGGACTTCGTGGTCTCCCGTGACGCCATGGTCTGGCCGATGGTCCCCGCGGGGGTCAGCAACGACGCGATCCAGGTGGCCCGGGACATGACGCCCGACTGGGACCAGGAAGACTGAGGAGGGCAACCGATGGAACGCCACACCCTGTCCGTGCTCGTCGAGGACGTGCCCGGCACCCTGACCCGCGTGGCCGGCCTCTTCGCCCGGCGCGCGTTCAACATCCACTCGCTGGCCGTGGGCGTCACGGAGGTCGAGGGCCTGTCCCGGATCACCGTGGTCGTCGACGCCGACACGGACCTGCTCGAGCAGGTCACCAAGCAGCTGAACAAGCTGATCAACGTGATCAAGGTCGTCGAGCTCACGCCCGACTCCTCCGTTCAGCGCGACCACCTGCTCGTGAAGGTGCGCGCCGATGCGGCCACCCGCGGCCAGGTCGTCCAGGCGGCCGACCTGTTCCGCGCCCACGTCGTCGACGTGGCCCCGGAGTCCCTGACCCTCGAGGCCACCGGCACCCGTGACAAGCTCGAGGCCTTCCTCGAGATGATGGAGCCCTACGGCGTGCGCGAGCTCGTCCGCTCGGGCACCCTCGCCCTCGCCCGGGGGCCGCGGTCCATGACCGACCGCGCCCTGGCCCGCTGACCGTCCCGATCCACCCATCCCGTGAGGAGAACAGCATGACCGTGAAGAAGTTCTACGACGACGACGCCGACCTGTCGATCATCCAGGGCCGCACCGTGGCCGTCATCGGCTACGGCTCCCAGGGCCACGCCCACGCCCTGTCGCTGCGCGACTCCGGCGTGGACGTGCGCATCGGCCTCGCCGAGGGCTCCAAGTCCCGCGCCAAGGCCGAGGCCGAGGGCCTGCGCGTCGTCGACGTCGCCACCGCCGCCGCCGAGGCCGACCTGATCATGATCCTCACCCCGGACCAGGTCCAGGCCGACGTGTACGACCAGCACATCGCCGGCAACCTGCAGGAGGGTGACGCCCTCTTCTTCGCGCACGGCTTCAACGTGCGCTTCGGCTACATCCAGGCCCCCGAGGGCGTCGACGTCGCCCTGGTCGCCCCCAAGGGCCCGGGCCACGTGGTGCGCCGCGAGTTCGAGGCCGGCCGCGGCGTGCCCGCGCTGATCGCCGTCGAGAAGGACGCCTCCGGCCAGGCCCACGCCCTCGCCCTGTCCTACGCCAAGGCCGTGGGCGGCACCCGCGCCGGCGTCATCGAGACGACCTTCACCGAGGAGACCGAGACCGACCTGTTCGGCGAGCAGGCCGTGCTCTGCGGCGGCGCCTCCCAGCTCGTGCAGTACGGCTTCGAGACCCTCACCGAGGCCGGCTACCAGCCCGAGATCGCCTACTTCGAGGTGCTGCACGAGCTGAAGCTCATCGTCGACCTCATGGTCGAGGGCGGCATCGCCAAGCAGCGCTGGTCCATCTCCGACACCGCGGAGTACGGCGACTACGTCTCCGGCCCCCGCGTCATCACCCCCGACGTGAAGGAGAACATGAAGGCGGTCCTCGCCGACATCCAGTCCGGCGCCTTCGCGCAGCGCTTCATGGACGACCAGAAGGCCGGTGCGCCCGAGTTCAAGGAGCTCCGCGCCCGGGGCGAGGCCCACCCGATCGAGAAGACCGGCCGCGAGCTGCGCCAGATGTTCTCCTGGCTCAAGGACGCGGACGACGACTACACCGAGGGCACGGCGGCCCGCTGAGCCGCCTGAGCCCCCGACGCCGGCCCCGGGCATCGCGCTCCGGGGCCGGCGTCGCATTCCGGCCACGGTCCGGTCACGCGTCTAGGCTCGAACCGGAGCGCGGGCCGGCCCGCCTCCCATCCCACCGCACCACACCTCCAGGAGCACCCGTGAGCGCAGCCCAGCCCGTCGTCCTGATCGCCGAGGAACTCTCGCCCGCCACCGTCGAGGCCCTCGGCCCCGACTTCGAGATCCGCCGCACGGACGGCGCCGACCGCGCCCGACTCCTCGAGGACCTGCGCGACGTCGACGCGGTGCTGATCCGCTCGGCCACCCAGATGGACGCCGAGGCGATCGCCGCCGCGCCGCAGCTGAAGGTCATCGCGCGCGCCGGCGTCGGACTGGACAACGTGGACGTGCCCGCCGCCACCGAGGCCGGCGTCATGGTCGTCAACGCGCCGACGTCGAACATCATCTCCGCCGCCGAGCTCACCTGCGGCCACATCCTGGCCGCCGCCCGCAACATCGCGGCCGCCCACGGCTCGCTGAAGGCGGGGGAGTGGAAGCGTTCGAAGTACACGGGCGTCGAGCTGTACGGCAAGCGGCTGGGCGTGATCGGCCTGGGCCGCATCGGCGCGCTCGTGGCCGAGCGCATGAAGGCGTTCGGCATGGAGATCCTCGCCTACGACCCCTACGTGACCACCGCCCGCGCGCAGCAGCTCGGCGCGAGCCTCGTCGAGCTGGACGAGCTGCTCGAGCGCGCCGACGTGGTCACGATCCACATGCCCAAGACCCCCGAGACGGTCGGCATGATCGGCGATGAGCAGTTCGCCCGCATGAAGGACACCGCGATCATCGTGAACGTGGCCCGCGGCGGCCTCGTGGACGAGGACGCCCTCGCCCGCGCGCTCGAGGCCGGGACCATCGGGGGTGCCGGCATCGACGTCTTCAGCTCCGAGCCGGCCACGGACCTGGCGTTCTTCGCCCACGACTCCGCCGTCGTCACCCCCCACCTGGGCGCCTCGACCGCCGAGGCCCAGGAGAAGGCGGGCGTCGCCGTCGCCGGCTCCGTGCGCCTGGCCCTCTCCGGCGAGCTCGTGCCGGACGCCGTGAACGTGGCCGGCGGCGCGATCCACGAGGACGTGCGCCCCGGCCTGCCGCTGGCCGAGAAGCTGGGCCGCGTGCTCACCGCGCTGGTGGGCGAGCAGTCCATCACGGCCGTCGAGGTGGAGATCGCCGGTGAGATCGCCGAGCACGACGTCTCCGCGATGCGCCTGGCCGCCCTGAAGGGCGTGTTCACGGACATCGTCTCGGACCAGGTCTCCTACGTGAACGCCCCCGTGCTGGCCGAGCAGCGCGGCGTCGAGTGCCGCCTCACCACCACCGCGGTGTCCGAGTCCTACCGCAACACCGTCACGGTGCGCGCCGCGACCGCGCAGGGCGCCCAGACCGCCGTCACCGGCACACTCACCGGCCCGCGCCAGGTGCAGAAGCTCGTGGGCGTGGACCGGCACGAGCTCGAGGTGCCGCTGGCCGACCACCTGCTCGTGTTCGCCTATCAGGACCGCCCGGGTGTGATCGGCGTCCTGGGCCAGGCCCTCGGGGTGCAGGGCGTGAACATCGCCGGCATGGACGTCTCGCGCGACGACGAGGGCGCCGCCCTGGCCGTGCTGACCCTGGACGGGGCCCTCTCCGGGGACACCGCGGCCACGCTGGCCGCGGCCATCGGCGCCGCCCGTGCGGCCGAGGTGGACCTCTCCGTCTGACCCGTCGACGCCCGGGCGGGCAACGCGGGGCCGGCGCGCGGCGGGCGGGCTGATCGGCGTCAGTGTCCTGCTCGCCGCCTGGTCGTTCGCCCTCCCCTTCGTGTTCGGGCTGGGCCCGCGGCAGGTGCCGTGGTGGCGCGAGGTCTTCGACGTGAACCACGAGGCCAACCTCACGGCGTGGTGGAGCTCGGGCCTGCTCCTGCTGGGGGCCGCGGGCTTCACCACGGTGGGTCTCGTGCGCCGCGCGCTGGGGGCGGATCGGCGGCGGAGCCTGCTCGCGTGGTTGACCCCCGCGGCCCTGCTGGCGGCCATGAGCTTGGACGAGTCGACGCAGATCCACGAGCAGGCCGGCCAGCTGTGGGAGGTTCTGCCGTTCGCGGGGGAGAACCCGCTGCCCGCGTTCCAGTGGCTGATCCTCGGCGCGCCGGCCGCGATCGTCGTCCTCGGGCTGCTCGCGCTGTGCACCGTCGCCCTGCCCCGCCGGACCCGAGCGCTGACGGTGGCGGGCGGCGCGGTGTTCTTCTTCGGCGCGATCGTCCTCGAGGCGGTGCCGCTCGTCTTCGGGATCGGGCGCAGCACCCTGGCCTACCACGTGGCGACCCACGCGGAGGAGCTGACCGAGATGATCGGGGCGTCCGTGCTCGTGGTGGCCCCGTGGGCCCACCTCCACCTGCGGCCTGCGCCGGGCCATCTGCAGGTGACCGCCGACGGCGTCCCGGACGCCGGCGCGGACGACGTCGTCCTCGGCGCGGGCCCCGGCCCCGCGGCTAGACTCGACGACTGTGACTGACGCCCGCGCCCCGTACTACCTGACCACGGCCATCTCCTACCCGAACGGCGAGCCGCACATCGGCCACGCCTACGAGTACATCGCCTCGGACGCGATGGCCCGCTTCCAGCGGCTCGACGGGCGGGATGTGCGCTTCCTGACCGGCACGGACGAGCACGGCCAGAAGATGGAGCAGACGGCGCAGCAGCAGGGCGTGAGCGCCCTCGAGCTGGCCACGCGCAACGCCGCCGTCTTCAAGGAGATGGACGACGACGTCCTGGACATCTCCTACGACCGCTTCATCCGCACCACGGACACGGACCACGCCGAGGCCGTCCGCGAGATCTGGCGGCGGATGGAGGCCAACGGGGACATCTACCTCGGCTCCTACGCCGGCTGGTACTCCGTGCGGGACGAACGCTACTTCGGCGAGGACGAGACCGAGGTGGGTCAGGACGGGGTGCGCCGCGCCGTCGAGACCGGCACCGAGGTGACGTGGACGGAGGAGGAGTCCTATTTCTTCCGCCTGTCCAAGTACCAGCAGCCGCTGCTGGACCACTACCGCGAGCACCCGGACTTCGCCGCCCCCCGGTACCGCTTCAACGAGGTCATCCGCTTCGTGGAGGCCGGGCTCGAGGACCTGTCCATCTCCCGGACCTCCTTCCAGTGGGGCATCGACCTGCCGGCGCCCGCGGACCCCGACGCCGCCGACGCCGACCGGCGCGCCGACCACGTCACCTACGTCTGGGTCGACGCGTTGACGAACTACCTCACCGGCGCGGGCTGGCCGGCGGAGGACCCGGAGGCGTTCGCGCGCTACTGGCCGGCGGACCTGCACGTGATCGGCAAGGACATCTCCCGGTTCCACTGCATCTTCTGGCCCGCGTTCCTCATGTCGGCCGGCCTCGAGCTGCCGCGCCGCGTCATGATCCATGGCTTCCTGAACAACAACGGGGCCAAGATGTCCAAGTCCCTGGGCAACGTGGTGCACCCGCGGGAATGGGTGGCCCGGTACGGCCTGGACGCCATTCGCTTCTTCCTGCTGCGCGAGTTCCCGTTCGGCGCGGACGGCTCCTACAGCCACGAGGCCGTGGTGAGCCGCAAGAACGCGGACCTGGCCAACAACCTCGGCAACCTCGCCCAGCGCTCGCTGTCCATGGTGGCCAAGAACTGCGGCGCCGCCGTGCCCGAGCCGGGCGAGTTCACCGAGGCGGACCGCGCCGTCCTGGCCCAGGTCGACGCCCTGCTGGAGCGCTCCCGGTCCGCGTACGCGGTGCAGGACTTCCACGACGCGCTCGAGAAGACCTGGCGCGTGCTCGGCGAGGTCAACGCCTACTTCGCGGACCAGGCCCCGTGGGTGCTGCGCAAGACGGACGAGCCGCGCATGCGCACGGTGCTGTACGTGACGCTGCAGGCCGTGCGCCGGGTGGCCCTGCTCGCGCAGCCGGTGATGCCCGACTCGGCCTCGCGGCTGCTGGACCTGCTCGGCGTCCCCGCCGAGGGCGACGCAGGCCGCACCGGCGCGTCCGGCACCGGCCCGCGGTCCTTCGCCGCGTTCCACGAGGACCTGGTCCCCGGCACGCCGCTGCCCGCCCCGCAGCCGGTCTTCCCGCGCCACGAGGAGCCCGCCGAGGACTGAGCCCGTCCGGAGGGTGAGACCGGGTGTCACACGATGTGGTCCTCACGCGTGCCCCGCGTAGCCTGAGGGCCATGACCGAGACCACACGCAGCTCCGCAGACCCCTTGGACATCGCCGTCATCGGCGGCGACGGCATCGGCCCCGAGGTCACCGACCAGGCCGCCGCCGTCCTGCAGGCGGCGTTGCGTGCCGAGGGGCGTCCGGAGGCCCGGCTCACCCCGTATCCGCTGGGTGCGGAGCACTGGCTCGAGACCGGCGAGGCGCTCACGGACGAGGTCCTTCAGTCCCTGCGCCGCCACGACGCGATCCTGTTCGGGGCCGTCGGCGCCGCGCCCGGGGACGAGCGCATCCCGTCCGGGCTGATCGAGCGCGGCATGCTGCTCACGCTGCGCTTCGCGCTGGACCACGGCGTGAACCTGCGCCCGGCCACCCTGCTGCCCGGCGCCGTCAGCCCCCTGGCCGCGCCCGGCGAGATCGACTTCACCGTGGTGCGCGAGGGCACGGAGGGGCCGTACGTGGGCAACGGCGGTGCGATCCGCGTGGACACCCCGCACGAGATCGCCACGGAGGTCTCCGTGAACACGGCGTTCGGCGTGCGCCGCGTCGTCGAGGACGCCTTCCGTCGCGCCGACGCGGGCGAGCGCAAGCGCCTCACGCTCGTGCACAAGCACAACGTCCTGGTCCACGCCGGCCACCTGTGGCGCCGCACCGTGGAGTCCGTGGGGGCCGACTTCCCCGCGGTCACCTGGGACTACATGCACGTCGACGCCGCCATGATCTTCCTGGCGACGGACCCGGCCCGCTTCGACGTGATCGTGACGGACAACCTGTTCGGGGACATCATCACGGACCTCGCCGCGGCCGTGACCGGCGGCATCGGGCTCGCCGCCTCCGGCAACATCAACGTCGAGGGCACGGCGCCGTCGATGTTCGAGCCGGTCCACGGCTCCGCTCCGGACATCGCGGGCCAGGGGATCGCCGACCCCGTGGCCGCCATCCTCTCCGCCGCCCTGCTGCTCGAGCACGTGGGCGAGACCGGCGCCGCGGCGCGCGTGCGCACCGCGGTGTGGGCGCACCTGAAGGACCGGGTGGACGGCGCGCGGGGCACCACCGCCGAGGTGGGCGCCGACGTCGCCGCGCGGGTCTGACGCGCGGGCCCGGCGCGTCGACGCCGGGTCTAGGATGGGGCGACGGCCTGTGGCGTGTGCCACGCCCGGCGCCGTGGCCCCCGCGCGTCGTGCCCGGCACCGGAGCCGTCCCCATCCGTCACCCGTCACGAGGAGTGATCCCACCGTGTCCGAGACCGTGTTCACGCGGCAACCACATCTGTCCCCGATGTCCGATCAGCAGCGCGTCGAGATCCTCCAGGACCCCGGTTTCGGCAACGTCTTCACGGACCACATGGTCTCGATCGACTGGACCTGGGACGAGGACGGCGGCGCGTGGCATGACGCCCGCGTGGAGCCCTACGGCCCGCTGTCCCTGGACCCCGCGGCCGCCGTGCTGCACTACGGCCAGGAGATCTTCGAGGGCCTGAAGGCCTACCGGCACGAGGACGGGTCGGTGTGGACGTTCCGCCCCGAGGCCAACGCGGCCCGCCTGAACCGCTCCGCCCGCCGCCTGGCCCTGCCGGAGCTGCCCGAGGAGCTGTTCCTCGGCTCGCTGCGGGCCCAGCTCGAGGCGGACCGGGCCTGGGTGCCCACCGGCCCGGGCCAGTCCCTCTACCTGCGCCCCTTCATGTTCGCCTCCGAGGCGTTCCTCGGCGTCCGCCCGGCCCGGCAGGTGCGGTACATGGTGATCGCCTCGCCGGCCGGCAACTACTTCGGCGGCGAGCTCAAGCCGGTGACCATCTGGGTCTCGCGTGACTACGCCCGCGCCGGCAAGGGCGGCACGGGCGCGGCCAAGACCGGCGGCAACTACGCCGCCTCGCTGCTGCCCCAGCTGCAGGCCGCGGCGAAGGGCGCCGACCAGGTCGTGTTCCTCGACCAGTACCACGACGACGCGATCGAGGAGCTCGGCGGCATGAACGTGTTCTTCGTGCACGCCGACGGCCGCCTCGTCACCCCGGCGCTCACCGGCACGATCCTCGAGGGCGTCACCCGCTCCTCGATCCTCCAGCTCGGCCGGGACATGGGCCTGACCGTCGAGGAGCGTCGCGTCACCCTCGCCGAGTGGGCCGAGGGCGTCCGCTCGGGCGAGATCACCGAGGTCTTCGCGTGCGGCACCGCCGCCGTCGTGACCCCGATCGGCCGTCTGCTCGACGGCGACGACGTGATCGAGTCCGCCGGCGGGGCCGACGTGGCCCTGAAGATCCGCACCGAGCTCGAGGGCATCCAGACCGGGCGCGTCGAGGACCGCCACGGCTGGCTGCACCGCCTCGTCTGACCCCACCCCACGAACGGAGACCCCCGTGAGCTCGCACCGCTCCTCCGCGGCCGCCGAGGGCGCCCCACTCCCGGCCACGACGCCGGAAGACCTCCCGCCCACCGAGGCCGCCGGCCGGCCCCGCTGGACGCCCGCGAAGATCGCCGTCTGGGTGGCCGTCGCCCTGCTCGGCGGCGTCGCCTGGACCATGCTCGCCCTGCACCGCGGCGAGACGATCAACGCGATCTGGTTCGTGTTCGCCGCCGTGGCGACGTTCGCGATCGGCTACCGCTTCTACTCGAAGTACGTCGAGCGCATGATCGTCCACCCGGACGACACCCGCGCCACCCCGGCCGAGTACCGGGCCGACGGCCGGGACTACGTGGCCACCGACCGCCGCGTGCTCTACGGCCACCACTTCGCGGCCATCGCCGGCGCCGGTCCGCTCGTGGGCCCCGTGCTCGCCGCGCAGATGGGCTACCTGCCCGGCACCATCTGGATCATCGTCGGCGTGATCCTGGCCGGCGCGGTCCAGGACTACCTCGTCCTGTTCTTCTCGATGCGCCGCGGCGGCCGCTCGCTCGGCCAGATGGCCCGGGACGAGCTGGGCCGCGTCGGGGGCACCGCCGCGATCGTCGCGACCCTGCTGATCATGGTGATCATCACGGCCATCCTGGCCCTCGTGGTGGTCAACGCCCTGGGTGAGTCCCCGTGGGGCGTGTTCTCCGTGGCCATGACCATCCCGATCGCGCTCTTCATGGGCGTGTACCTGCGCTGGATCCGCCCGGGCCGCATCACCGAGATCTCCGTGATCGGGTTCGTCCTGCTCCTGGCGGCCATCATCGGCGGCGGCTGGGTGGCCGGGACCGAGTGGGGCGCGGCCCTGTTCACCCTGGACCGCACCACCATCGCCTGGGCCGTGATCATCTACGGGTTCGTCGCGGCCGTGCTGCCCGTGTGGCTGCTGCTCGCTCCGCGCGACTACCTGTCCACCTTCATGAAGATCGGCGTGATCGCCGGTCTCGCGCTGGCCATCGTCGTCGTGCAGCCGCGCATCGGCACCCCCGCGTTCTCCGAGTTCGCCTCGGGCCAGACCGGCCCGGTGTGGCCCGGTTCGCTGTTCCCGTTCCTGTTCGTCACCATCGCGTGCGGTGCGCTCTCCGGCTTCCACGCGCTGATCGCCTCGGGCACGACGCCCAAGATGGTGGAGAAGGAGCGGCAGACCCGCTTCATCGGCTACGGCGGCATGCTCATGGAGGCCTTCGTGGCGGTCATGGCGCTCGTGGCGGCCGTGTCCATCGACCGCGGCATCTACTTCGCCATGAACGCCCCCGCCGCGCTCACCGGCGGCACCCCCGAGACGGCGGCCGCTTGGGTGATGAGCCTGGGCCTGGCCGGCGTGGACGTCACGCCCGAGCAGCTCACCGCGCTGGCGAACCTCGTGGGCGAGGACACGGTCGTCTCCCGCACGGGTGGCGCCCCGACGCTCGCCGTCGGGCTCTCGATCATCATGGGCCAGCTGATCGGCGGCGAGGCCCTCATGGGCTTCTGGTACCACTTCGCCATCATGTTCGAGGCGCTGTTCATCCTCACCGCCGTGGACGCCGGCACCCGCGTGGCCCGCTTCATGCTCCAGGATTCCCTGGGCAACGTGGTCCCGCGCTTCAAGGACACCGGCTGGCGCGTGGGCGCCTGGGTGTGCACCGGCATCATGGTGGCCGCGTGGGGCGCCGTGCTGATCATGGGCGTGACCGACCCGCTGGGCGGCATCAACACGCTGTTCCCGCTGTTCGGCATCGCCAACCAGCTGCTGGCGGCCATCGCGCTCGCGGTGGTCCTGGCGATCGTGGCCGGCCGCCGGCACTTCCGGGGCCTGTGGATCGTGGCGCTGCCGCTGGGCTTCATCACCGTGGTCACCACGGTGGCGAGCTTCCAGAAGATCTTCTCGTCGGTCCCGGCGGTGGGCTACTGGGCGCAGCACAACGCGTTCAAGGACGCGCTGGCCTCGGGCGCCACGAGCTTCGGCGCCGCGAAGTCCGTGCCGGCGATGGAGGCCGTGGTCCGCAACACCTTCATCCAGGGCACGCTGTCCATCGTGTTCCTCGTGCTGGCGCTCGTGGTCATCACGACGTCGGTGCTCGCCACGGTGCGCGCCTTCCGCGGCACCGAGGTCATCGATCACCAGGACCCGTACGTGCCCTCGCAGCGCTTCGCCCCGGCCGGGCTGTTCGCCACGGCCGAGGAGAAGGAGCTGCAGGCGCAGTGGGACGCGCTGCCGGCCGAGAAGCAGCCGGTCCGGGGGCACTGACGTGGTCGCGCCGCGCACGACGCCGGGCGGCGCCCCCGCAGCGGAGGCCTCGCCCGCGCGTCGAACCTGGCAGGCGGCGCGCTGGTGGGTCCGCCAGCTCTCCGGCGAGGGGAAGTACGACGCGTACGTGGCCCACCACCGGGCGCACCATCCGGAACGCGCGCCGATGACCGAGCGGGAGTTCTGGCGGGCCGAGTACGCGCGCCAGGAGGCCAATCCGGGCAGCCGCTGCTGCTGAGCGGTCTCGACCCGCCCCGCACCGCACCCCACCGCGCTGAGCCAGACGAATCCGCCCGCGAGCCAGACGAATCGGTCGCCTCAGGCTGCCCGCCGCGGCCGAATCGTCTGGCTCGCGGCGTCAGCGGGGTCGGCATCGGGTGGGGTGTCCGGCGACGGCGCCCGCCGCTCACCCACTAGGCTGGCGGCCATGCGCATCGCCCGTTTCGTGGACCAGGCCGAACCGACCTACGGCATCGTGGAGGGCCCGGCCGACGCCGACCCCGCCGAGCTGACCGTCACCGCCCTGCAGGGCGACCCGTTCTTCCACGGGATCCAGCCCACCGGCACCACACACCGTCTCGAGGACGTGCGCCTCGTGGCCCCGATCATCCCGCGCTCGAAGATCGTGGGCGTCGGCCGCAACTGGGCCGACCACGCGAAGGAGCTCGGCAACGAGGTCCCCGCCTCGCCGCAGTTCTTCCTCAAGCCGAACACCGCCGTCGTGGGTCCGAACGAGCCCGTGACCCTGCCGAGCTGGTCGGACGAGGTCTCCTACGAGGCCGAGCTCGCCGTCGTCATCGGCACCATCTGCAAGGACGTGCCGGTGAGCCGCGTGGACGACGTCGTCTTCGGCTACACCGTGGGCAACGACCTCACCGCCCGCGACGCCCAGCGCACCGACCTGCAGTGGGCCCGCGCCAAGGGCTTCGACGGCGCCTGCCCGCTGGGCCCGTGGATCGAGACCGAGCTGGACGTGGAGCCGGCCGGCGGCCTGCGCATCACGTCCCGGCTCGACGGCGAGACCCGCCAGGACGGCACGACCACGGACATGGTCTTCGGCGTCCGCGAGCTCGTGGCCGCGGCCTCGGAGATGTTCACCCTCCTGCCCGGCGACGTGATCCTGACCGGCACCCCGGGCGGGGTCGGGACGGTCCAGGAGGGCCAGCGCGTCGAGGCCGAGGTCGAGGGCATCGGCGTGCTCGCCACCGTCTTCCGCCGCTGACGCGGGCGCCCGACGACGGCGCCCGGGCCCCGCGTAGACTCAGGGGCATCATGACTGACGCCACCGCTCCCGTGTCCGAGAACGCCCCCGCCCCCTTCGCCGACGTCCCCCAGGTGGACGCCGAGACCCCCGTGCGCGTGCGCTTCGCCCCCTCGCCCACCGGCACCCCCCACGTGGGGCTGATCCGCACCGTCCTGTTCAACTGGGGCTGGGCGCGGCACACCGGCGGCACCCTCGTGTTCCGCATCGAGGACACGGACGCCAAGCGCGACTCGGAGGAGTCCTACCAGCAGCTGCTCGAGGCGATGCGCTGGCTCGGGATCGACTGGGACGAGGGCGTCGAGGTCGGCGGCCCGCACGAGCCGTACCGTCAGTCCCAGCGCGGGCAGATCTACGCGGACGTGATCGAGAAGCTCAAGGCCGGCGGATACATCTACCCGTCCTACTCGAGCCCCGAGGAGACCGAGGCCCGTCACCGGGCCGCCGGCCGCGACCCCAAGCTCGGCTACGACGGCCACGACCGCGACCTCACGGACGAGCAGATCGCCGCCTTCGAGGCCGAGGGCCGCGCGCCGGTCTGGCGGCTGCGCATGCCGGACGAGGACATCACCTTCACCGACCTGGTGCGCGGGGAGATCACCTTCAAGGCCGGCTCCGTGCCGGACTTCGTGGTGGTGCGCGCGGACGGCTCGCCGCTGTACACCCTCGTGAACCCGGTGGACGACGCGCTCATGGGCATCACCCACGTGCTGCGCGGTGAGGACCTGCTCTCCTCGACTCCGCGCCAGATCGCGCTCTACCGCGCCCTGCACGCGATCGGCGTCGCCCGGTACATGCCGGTGTTCGGCCACCTGCCCTACGTGATGGGCGAGGGCAACAAGAAGCTCTCCAAGCGCGACCCGCAGGCCAACCTGTTCCTGCACCGGGACAACGGCTTCATCCCGGAGGGCCTGCTGAACTACCTCGGCCTGCTGGGCTGGTCCCTCTCCGCGGACGAGGACATCTTCACCCCGCAGCAGTTCGTGGAGCACTTCGACGTGCACAAGGTGCTGGCCAACCCCGCCCGCTTCGACGAGAAGAAGGCGATCGCGATCAACGGCACGCACGTGCGCATGCTCGACGTGGCCGACTTCCGCGACCGTCTCGTGCCCTACCTGCACGCGGCCGGCCTCGTGGGCGAGCACCTGACGGAGCGGGAGATGGAGATCCTCACCGCCGCGGCCCCGCTCGTGCAGGAGCGCGTGCAGCTGCTCGGCGAGGCCGTCGAGATGCTCGCCTTCCTCTTCACGGCGGACCGGGACGTCCGGACGGCCGAGGGCGCCCTCAAGGGGATGCCGGCGGACCTGGGCGCCGCCGTCGCCGCGGCCCGGGAGGCGCTGGCCGCCCTGCCCGAGGACGAGTTCACCACCGAGCGCATCGAGGCGGCGCTGCGGGCCGCCCTCATCGACGGCCTGGGCCTCAAGCCGCGCCAGGCGTTCGGCCCCGTGCGCGTCGCGGTGACCGGCCGCAAGGTGTCCCCGCCGCTCTTCGAGTCGCTCGAGATCCTGGGCCGCGACTCCGCGCTCGCCCGCCTGGACCGCTTCGCCGCGGAGCAGGGCCTGGACCAGGGCCGGCCCACCGACGCATGAGCCGGGGCGCCAGCACGACGCCGGCCGGCGGGTCCGCGGGCGCGCCCGCGCCGCCGGCCTGGGACGCCGTCCTCTTCGACCTGGACGACACGCTGCTGGATCTGCGCTCCGCCCAGCACGCCGCGTTCGACGCGATGGTGCGCCGGCAGTGGGCCGGGGCCGCCGACGTCGACCCGGCGGTGCTGGCCGAGGCCACCGAGGCCTTCGCGTCCGACGTCGGCGGCCACTACGGGCGCTACGTGGCCGGGGAGCTGACGTTCGAGGAGCAGCGGCTGGCCCGCGTGGCCGACGCCCTGCGCGCGCTCGGCGTGCCCGAGGACGCGGCGACCCCGCTCGACGGCCTGTGGACCACCGACTACGAGGAGGTCGTGCGCGGGCACTGGGCGCTGTTCCCCGCGACCGCCGACGTGCTCGCCGAGGTGCGGGGAACAGGCCGTGGCGTGGGGATCGTCACGAACAACGTGGAGACCTACCAGCGCGGCAAGGCCGACGCCCTCGGTCTGGAGTGGGTCGAGGTGCTGATCGGCTCGGACACGGCCGGGGCCCCGAAGCCGGACCCGGCCCCCTTCCTGGCCGGCTGCTCCCGCCTGGGCACGGACCCGGGACGTACCCTCATGGTGGGGGACAGCCTGCGTCACGACGTCGAGGGGGCCCGGTCGGCGGGGCTCGTCCCGGTGTGGATGAGCCCCGACGCCCCCGCCCACGGCGGGGCGGAGGAGCCGCTCTGGGACGATGAGCACGCGTGCTGGCGGATGCGGGCGATCGGCGGGCTGCGGACCTGGCTGGCGGCCTGATCCGCCGATTTTGCACACGCCGCCCGGAGGGTGTAGAGTTCTTACTCGTTGCCGGAGAGATCCGGGAACACCGCGCTCATGAATATGATGCACATCGGTCAGGCATGCTTGACCGACAGTGGGGTATGGTGTAATTGGCAACACAACGGTTTCTGGTACCGTCATTCTAGGTTCGAGTCCTGGTACCCCAGCGAGTCTTCGGACTCAGTGGACGCGCACGGGCGGAGACGCTCGGACGTGGCGCACGGCCCCATCGTATAGCGGCCTA
>NZ_JXSP01000066.1:0-16986 GCF_000946635.1 Micrococcus sp. MS-ASIII-49 | reverse complement strand
GGTTCAAATCCCGCTGGGGTCACCCGAGTGACAGGAAGCCCGGTCCCTGCGGACCGGGCTTCCGTCGTCTCCGTCCGCCGGGCCGGCGGGATGGGCGGCCGGCGCGCGCCCGTGAGACGATGGCCCACGTGCCACACACGGATCAGAACGTCCCAGACCTCGGTGTCGACACGGCCGTCCGCCGCGTGCGCGAGCACCTCGCCGCGCTCGAGTTGCCCTTCGAGACCGTCACCGCAGGGCAGGACCGCGCCGAGCGAGAGCGCACCCTGCACCAGATCGACGACTACGTGCTGCCCCGCCTCGACTCGCTCGACGCGCCGCTGCTGGCCGTCGTCGGCGGCTCCACCGGTGCGGGCAAGTCCACGCTGGTGAACGCGCTCGTCGGCCACGAGGTCTCCCGCTCCTCCGCCCTGCGGCCCACCACGCGGCAGCCGCTGCTGCTGCACAACCCCGCCGACGCCCACTGGTTCACGGGCCCGCGGGTGCTGCCCGACCTCGCCCGCGTCAGCGTGCACCGCGACGCGGCCGCCGGCCCCGTCGAACCCGACCAGTCCGCGATGGACACGGTCGCGCTCGTGGCCGAGCCCGCACTGCCGTCAGGCATCGCCCTCGTGGACGCCCCGGACATCGACTCCGTGGCGGACCAGAACCGCGCGCTGGCCCGGCAGCTCCTCGAGGCCGCCGACCTGTGGATCTTCACGACGACGGCGCACCGCTACGCCGACGCCGTGCCCTGGCAGCTGCTGGACGAGGCCGCCGCCCGCGACATCACCGTGGCCGTCGTGCTCGGCCGCGTGCCCGAGGGCGCGGCGGAGGACATCACCCCGGACCTGCGGCGCATGCTCACCGAGCGCGGCCTCGCCGACGCCCGGATCCACGTGATCCCCGAGACCCGCTTCGACGAGCGCGGTCTGCTCCCGCAGGAGCACGTCGCGGGCCTGCGCGCCTGGCTCGAGACCCTCGCCGCCGACGCCCAGGCGCGCGGCGCCGTCGCCCGCCGGACCGTGGACGGCGTGCTGGGCCAGCTGGCCGCCCGCGTCGCCGACCTGGCCCGCGCCGAGGAGGAGCAGCGGCACGCCGCGGACCTGCTCGCCCGGATCGTGGGGGACTCCACGGACCAGGCCGTCGGCCGGGTCCACGAGGCCACCTCGGACGGCACGCTGCTGCGCGGCGAGGTGCTCTCCCGCTGGCAGGACTTCGTCGGCACGGGGGAGTTCTTCCGCGGCGTCGAGACCACGATCGGCCGGCTGCGGGACCGCCTCGGCGCCCTGGTGCGCGGGCGCCCGGCCCCGCCCGAAGAGGTCGAGACCGCGCTCGAGACCGGCCTGCACGCCGTGATGGTCGAGGCGGCCGCCGCGGCCGCCGAGCAGATCGAGCGGCGTTGGGCGTCCGAGCCGGCGGGCCGGGCCCTCGTGGCCGGGCGCGACCTGGGCGCCCTGGCGCCGGACACGTCGGCGCGGGCGGCCGACGTCGTGCGGGACTGGCAGTCGGACGTGCTGGCGCTGATCCAGGAGGAGGGCGCGGGCAAGCGCACGCGCGCCCGCCTGGCGGCCACCGGCGTGAACGGCGCGGCCGTGGCCCTCATGATCATCTCGTTCGCCTCCACCGGCGGACTCGCGGGCATCGAGGTCGGCATCGCCGGCGGCGCCGCCGTCGTCGGGCAGAAGCTGCTCGAGTCGATCTTCGGCGAGGACGCCGTGCGCCGCATGGCCCGGCGTGCCGATGAGCTGCTCGAGCACCGAGTGCGGGCCTTCCTCGAGACCGTGCTCGCGGACCGCTTCCTGCCGCTGCTCCACCTCGAGCGCGAGCCGCAGGCCACCGAGGAGCTGCGCGCCCTCGTGCCGGTGCTGCGCCGCGGGGTGGCCGCCGGCGTCGACGGCCCGACCGGGCCCGAGCACGCCCCGTCCGCCGCCGAGGCGGGGGAGGAGCCCCGATGAGCCGCCGCGACACCCCCGCCCTGGCCCCCCGCCTGGACGCCCTCGGCGAGGCCGCCGAGCTGGCCGCGGGCCGCCTGCCCGAGGACGTCGTGGCCGGGGCCGACGCCGTCGTGCGCGCGGCCGGGGAGCGCCAGGCACTCTCCGCGGAGCACACCGTGGTCGGGTTCTTCGGGGCGACGGGCTCCGGCAAGTCCTCCCTGTTCAACGCGCTCACCGGCCGCGACCTGGCCCGCGTGGCCGCCACCCGGCCCACCACGTCCGAGCCGCTCGCCGCGGTCTGGGGCGTGGGCCGGGGACAGGGGTTGGACCCGGACGCGGAGCACGGCGACGGCACCGGCGAGGGCGGCGGCGCGGCCGCGCTGCTCGACTGGCTCGGCGTGCGCCGCCGCCACCTGCTGGACGAGGCGCCCGTGCTCGACGACGGCCGCCCCGGCTTCCTCGGCTTCGGCCGCCGTGACGGCGCCGACGCCACCGGCCTGATCCTGCTGGACCTGCCGGACATCGACTCGGTCGAGCGGGGCAACCGCGAGATCACCTCCCGGCTGGCCGGCCACGTGGACGTGCTGGTGTGGGTCGTGGACCCGGAGAAGTACGCGGACGCCGTGCTGCACCGCGAGTTCCTGGCGACCATGGGCTCGCACGCGGCCGTCACCCTCGTGCTGCTCAACCAGGTGGACCGGCTCTCGGTGCGTGACCGGGACGTCGTGCTGGCCTCGCTGCGCCGGATGCTCTCCGGCCACGGCCTCGGCGACGTCCGGGTGCTGCCCGTGTCCGCGCGCACGGGGGAGGGCCTCGAGGAGGTCGGCCGGCAGGTCGCGGCGATCGTCGCCCAGCGCGGCGCGGCCGCCGAACGCCTGGGCGCGGACGTCGCGGCCCGTGCCGCGGACCTCGCCGCCGCCTCGGGCGAGGGCGAGCCGGCCGGCGTCGGGCCCGGGGACGAGCAGCGGCTCGGGCGCGAGCTGGCCGTGGCCGGCGGCGTGCCGGCCGTCGTCCGGGCGGTGGAGGGCTCGTACCGGCTGCGCTCGGCCAAGCGCACCAGCTGGCCCGTGCTGCGCTGGATGCACTCCTTCCGCGCGGACCCCCTGCGGCGCCTGCACCTGATGCCCGAGAGCGCCGCCCCCCGCCGCGACCGGGACGAGGTCGCCCGCGACCCCGCGCTGCACCGCACCTCCCTGCCCGAGCGCTCGGGCACCCAGCGGGCCGTCGTCGACGGCGCGGTCCGCACGCTGGCCGCCGCGGCCGGCGCGGGAGCCTCCGAGCCGTGGGCCGCCGCCATCCGCCGCGCGGGCCGGGAGCACGCCGAGGAGCTCCCCGGCGCCGTGGACCAGGCGATCGCCGCCACCGACCTCGGGGCCGGTCGGGGCAGCTGGTGGCACCCCGTGCTGGACGTGCTGCAGTGGCTCGCCCTCCTCACCGCCGTCGTCGGCGCCGGCTGGCTGGGCGTCCTCGCCCTGGCCGGGTACCTGCAGTTCCCCCTGCCGCCCGCCCCCACGGTCGAGGGCTTCCCCCTCCCGACGCTGCTGCTCGTCGGCGGCCTCGCGCTCGGCGTGCTCCTGGCCCTGCTGGCGATCCCCCTGACCCGGTGGACCGCCGCGGCGCGGGGACGCCACGCGCGCCGCCGCCTCGAGGAGGCGACCACCGACGTCGGCCGGCGGCTCGTCGTCGACCCGGTGCGCGCCGAGGTGGACCGCTTCCGCGCCTTCCGCGACGCCCTCGCCCGGGCCTCCGGCGCCCCGGTCCGGCGGGGCCGCCGATGACGGTGCGCGACCCCGCGGCCGCGGCGGGGGCGACCGTCGGCGACCTCACGGAGGCCGAGCTGCTGGAGGTCGTCCTGACCGGGCTCGCCCCCGCCGTCCGGGACGGCCACTGGCCCGCCGGCACCGTCGCCCCGGGCGACGACGCCGCCCTCGTGCCCGCGCCCCGCGGCGGGACGCTCATCTCCACGGACGCGATGGGGGAGGGCACGGACTTCCTGCACCGCTGGCCGGCCGGCCCCCGCACCCGCGGCCACGACGCCGGCTGGAAGGCCGTCGCCCAGAACCTCTCGGACGTCAACGCGATGGGCGGGACCGCCTCCGCGCTCGTCACCGCCCTCACCCTGCCGCCGACGACGCCGGTCGCCTGGGTGCGGTCGTTCGCCGCGGGCATCGTGGGCGCGGTGCGTCACCTCGGCGCGCCGGACTGCCGGGTGGCCGGGGGCGACCTGGGCACCGGCGGACGGGTCCACGCCGCGGTGACGGTGCTCGGGGACCCGCACCCCGGCGGAGTGCTGTGCCGCACGCCGGCCGCGGCGGACCGGGACCGCGTGCTCGCCGAGGGCGCCGACCTCGTCCATGCCCAGGCGGTGCCGGACGGTCCCCGGGCCGCCGCGCCCCCGGGGCCGGGGTGGGCCGCCGCCGGGCTCGCCCTGCTGCTCACCGACCGCGCGGAGCTGGAGCGACGGGCGGACGCCCTCCCCGCCGCCGACCGGCCGTCACCGCGGGAGCTCGCCCGCGCCGTCCGCGCCCAGCTGCGACCCCGCCCGCCGCTGGCCCTCGGACCCGCCGCGGTGACGGCCGGCCTGCTCACCCTCATGGACGTCTCCGACGGCCTGGGCAAGGACGCGCACCGCATGGCGGCCGCCACCGGCGGGGCCGGACCCGCGCCGGCACCGTGGCTGGACGAGGCCTGGCTGGCGGCGACCGCCGCACCCCTGCGCCGCGTGGCCGCCCTGGCCGGGACCAGTCCGGAGGCGCTCGTGACCGGCGGGGGCGAGGACTACGGCCTCCTGGGGCTGGCGTGGCCCGAGACCGAGCTGCCCCGGGGGTTCACGCGGATCGGCCGGCTCGTGCCGGACGGGGCCCGGCCGCCGACCGGGCACCGGCCCCTGTCCGAGTCCGGCTGGGACCCGTTCGCCGGCTGAGCGCCCGGGCCGGGGTCCGCGGGCGGGTCAGGCCGCGCGGAGGAGTCGCTCCGGGTCGAAGCGGTGGCCGAGGCCGATGACGTCCCACCCGTGCTCGCGCCACGCGGCGACGTCCAGGACGTTGCGCCCGTCGATCAGCAGGCGGGAGGCCACGCGTGCGCCCACGGTGTCCGGATCCATCTCGCGGAACTGGCGCCACTCGGTCAGCAGCAGGGTCAGCTCGGCGCCGTCCACGGCCGCCTCGAGCGAGTCCACGTAGTCGAGCCGCGGGAAGCGGGCGGCCGCGTTGGCATTGCCCTCGGGGTCGTACACCCGGACGTCGGCGCCGGCCGTGTAGAGACGGTTGGCGACGTCGAGGGCGGGGGAGTCCCGGACGTCGTCGGAGTCCGGCTTGAACGTGACGCCCAGCACGGCGATCCGCGTGCCGTTGAGCACCTGCACGCTCGCGGGGGTGGGGGCGGGCCCGGAGGCCTCGGCCCGGCGGATCCGGCCGTCGCGAGCCGCGGAGAGCACCTGCACCGCCAGGTCCACCACGCGGTCACGGCGGCGCAGGTTGATGTCGTCCACCTCCGCCAGAAACCGCATGGTCCGGTCCAGGCCCAGCTCGGAGACGCGCGCCTGGAGCGCGCGGATGTCCTTGGGCAGACAGCCGCCCCCGAACCCCACGCCCGCGTTGAGGAACCGGCGTCCGATCCGCGCGTCGTGGCCGATCGCGTCCGCAAGGGTGCCGATGTCCCCGCCCACGTTCTCGGTGATCTCCGAGAACGCGTTGATGAACGAGATCTTCGTGGCCAGGAAGGCGTTCGCGGCCACCTTCACCAGCTCGGCCGTCTCGAGGTCCGTGCTGATCCACGGGGTGTCGTCCGCGAGCTGCCGCGCGTAGACCCGGCGCAGGATGCCCGCGGCGCGGGGCCCGTGCGTGCCGATGACGAGGCGGTCCGGGGTGAGCGTGTCCCTCACGGCGAAGCCCTCCCGCAGGAACTCGGGGTTCCAGGCGAGCTCGACCTCGCCCGGCAGCCCGGCCTCGGCGCGCACGGTGCGCACGAGCTCGGCCAGGCGGCGCGCGGTGCCCACGGGCACGGTCGACTTGCCGACGATCAGCGCGTCGCGGTCGATCGCCGCAGCGAGGGAGGCGACGGCGGCGTCCACATAGCTCAGGTCCGCCGCGGTCTCGCCCACCTTCTGCGGGGTGCCGACGCCGATGAAGTGGACGTCCGCCCAGCGGGCCGCCTCCGCGACGTCCGTGGTGAAGCGCAGCCGCCCGGAGGCGACGTGGGTGCGCAGCAGCTCGGGCAGGCCGGGTTCGTGGAAGGGCACCTCGCCGCGGGCCAGGCGCTCGATCTTGGCCGGGTCCACGTCCACGCCGAGGACCTCGAAGCCCAGCTCGGCCATGCACGCGGCGTGCGTGGCGCCCAGATAGCCCGTGCCGATCACGGACAGCCGCGGCGCGGCCTCCTGCTCGGCGGGGGCGGCGGGCGCGGTCGTCTCGGTCACGGCGGACTCCTCGGTGGTGCGGGGGCGGCGGTCGGGGACCTGGCTGACGCTAGGCCCCGCGGGTGAACGCGGGAAGAACGGGGTGTCTCGGCGGCGCGTCCCGTCGGTGGCGCGGGCGGGCCTCAGGCCTCGCCGGCGCGGATGAGCTCGGTGAGCCGCGTCGCGGCGGAGACGACGGCGTCCGCGTGCAGCCGGCCCGGCTGTCGGGAGAGCCGCTCGAGGGGGCCGGAGATCGAGACCGCCGCGATGACGCGGCCGCTGGGACCGCGCACCGGCGCCGACACCGAGGCGACCCCGGGCTCGCGCTCGGCCAGGGACTGGGCCCAGCCGCGCCGCCGCACCGCCGCGAGGACGGTGGGTGTGAACACGGCGCCGGCCAGCCCCTCGACGAGCCGCTCGTGGTCCTCCCAGGCCAGGAGCACCTGCGCGGCGGAGCCGGCCTTCATGGACATGCGAGCGCCCACGGGGATGGTGTCGCGCAGGCCCCAGGGCCGCTCCGCGCTGGCCACGCACACGCGGGAGTCCGCCTGCCGACGGAACACCTGGGCGCTCTCGCCCGTGGCGTCGCGCAGCCACAGCAGCACCGGGCCGGAGGCCGTGGTGAGCCGGTCCTCGCCGGCGGCGGAGGCGAGCTCGGCGAGGCGGGTGCCCAGCACGTAGCGGCCCTGCAGGTCCTTGCCCACCATGCGGTGGTGCGTGAGGGCGGCCGCGAGCCGGTGCAGCGTGGGCCGCGCGATCCCGGTGGCGATGACGAGCTGGGCGAGCGTGGCCGGGCCGGACTCGAGCGCGTCAAGGATCGCCACCGACTTGTCCACCACGCCGACACCGCTGGGATGCCGGTGGAGCGAGGGGCCGATGAGGTCGTCCTCGGTGGGCGGGCGCACGGGCTCGGTGGTCATGGGGTGATCGTAGTCGTCTCACTGCGCGGACGGCCGGGGATGTCGGCGCGCGACGTGCGCGACCGGGCCGGCCTCCGCCGCGTCCGGCATGTGAGACGAAATCTCACGATGTGGAATATCGCGCCGCGTGGTCGAGAACAGCCCCGCCGCGCCCCACAGTGGTCCGTGAGCACCGGCGCCCCGCGCCGGGCGACGACTGACAGGTGCGTGAGCAGGAAGGTGCGGCACATGACGACGGCGACGACGCGGCCCAGGACGCTGGCCGAGAAGGTCTGGGACGAGCACGTGGTGGTGCGCGGCGGGGGCGAGGGCGCCTCCCGCACCCCCGACCTGCTCTACATCGACCTGCACCTCGTGCACGAGGTGACGAGCCCGCAGGCCTTCGAGGGGCTGCGTCTGGCCGGGCGTCCGGTGCGTCGGCCCGACCTGACCATCGCCACGGAGGACCACAACACCCCGACGCTGGACATCGACCAGCCGATCGCGGATCCCACCTCGCGCACCCAGATCGAGACCCTGCGGGCCAACTGCGCCGAGTTCGGCGTCCGCCTGCACCCGTTGGGCGACGCCGAGCAGGGCATCGTTCACGTCGTCGGCCCCCAGCTGGGCCTGACCCAGCCCGGCCTCACCGTGGTCTGCGGCGACTCCCACACCTCCACCCACGGTGCGTTCGGCGCCCTGGCGTTCGGCATCGGCACCTCCGAGGTCGAGCACGTCCTGGCGACCCAGACCCTGCCGCTGAAGCCCTTCAAGACCATGGCGGTCACCGTGGACGGCACGCTGCGCCCGGGTGTGACGGCCAAGGACATCATCCTCGCGGTCATCGCGAAGATCGGCACGGGCGGGGGCCAGGGCTTCGTGCTCGAGTACCGCGGTGAGGCCATCCGGAACCTCTCCATGGAGGGCCGGATGACCATCTGCAACATGTCCATCGAGGCCGGCGCCCGCGCCGGCATGGTCGCCCCGGACGAGACCACCTTCGCCTACCTGAAGGGACGGCCCCATGCCCCCGAGGGCGCCGACTGGGACGCCGCCGTCGAGCACTGGCGCACCCTCGCCACGGATGAGGGCGCGGAGTTCGACGCCGAGGTGGTCATCGACGCGGACACGCTGGAGCCGTTCGTCACGTGGGGCACCAACCCGGGTCAGGGCGTGAGCCTGAACGACACCGTCCCCGCGCCCGAGGACTTCACCGACCCGGTGGCCCAGGAGGCGGCCCGCAAGGCGCTGTCCTACATGGACCTGGCCCCCGGCACGCCGATGAAGCAGGTCGAGGTCGACACCGTCTTCATGGGCTCGTGCACCAACTCCCGCATCGAGGACCTGCGGGCGTTCGCCGAGGTCGTCCGGGGCCGGCGCAAGGCCGAGGGGCTGCGCGTCATGGTCGTGCCGGGCTCGGCGCGCGTGCGTCTGCAGGCCATGGACGAGGGCCTGGACAGGGTGTTCGAGGACTTCGGGGCCGAGTGGCGGTTCGCCGGCTGCTCCATGTGCCTGGGCATGAACCCGGACCAGCTCGCCCCGGGGGAGCGCTGCGCGTCCACCTCCAACCGCAACTTCGAGGGCCGGCAGGGCAAGGGCGGACGCACCCACCTGGTGTCCCCGGTGGTCGCCGCGGCCACCGCCGTGCTGGGCCGCCTCGCCAGCCCGTCCGACCTGCCCGCCCTCACCCTCCAGGAGGCCTGAGCCATGGAGAAGTTCACCACCCACACCGGCGTCGGCGTGCCGCTGCGCGCCTCGAACGTGGACACGGACCAGATCATCCCGGCCGTGTACCTCAAGCGGATCTCCCGCACGGGCTTCGAGGACGCCCTGTTCGCAGGCTGGCGCCAGGACCCCGACTTCATCCTGAACACCGAGCCGTTCAGCGGGGGCACCGTGCTCGTGGCGGGCTCGGACTTCGGCACCGGCTCCTCGCGCGAACACGCCGTGTGGGCGCTCAAGGACTACGGCTTCCGCGCCGTGATCTCCCCGCGCTTCGCGGACATCTTCCGCGGCAACTCCGCCAAGCAGGGGCTCGTCGCGGCCCAGGTGGAGCAGGAGGACGTCGAGCGCATCTGGAAGGAGCTGGAGAACCGTCCCGGGACCCCGGTCACCGTGGACCTCGTCACACGCACCGTCGAGTGCGGGGATGTGACCGCCCCCTTCCAGATCGACGACGACACCCGTCACCGGCTGCTCGAGGGCCTGGACGACATCGCCGTCACCCTGGGGCACCAGGCCGAGATCGACGCCTACGAGGCGGACCGCCCCGCGTACAAGCCCACCACCCTGCCGGCCCGCACGGCCGGCTGACCGGCCGCCGCCGGGAGCGCACCATTGCCGCGCGTGCCCGGCGACGCCCTATGCTGGGAGGCGATTCCGGGACCGCCCGCCGCACACGGCGGGCGGTCCCGTTCAGAGACCTCCCCGCTCCGGCGGAGTGGCCGAGACCGTGGCCCTGCGGCCGCGCTGAGGAAGGACGCGCATGGCGAAGCTCTTGACCATCCATGGCGGCAAGCCGCTGACCGGTGAGGTGACCGTGCGCGGCGCCAAGAACCTGGTGCCCAAGGCCATGGTGGCCGCCCTGCTCGGCAACTCGCCGTCCGTGCTCCGGAACATCCCCGAGATCAAGGACGTGGACGTCGTCAGCTCCCTCCTCGAGATCCACGGCGTGTCCGTGGAGTGGGACAAGGAGACCGGGCGGATCACGATGGACCCGGCCGGGGTGAAGTCGGCCCTGACCGCCGAGATCGACGCCCACGCCGGCGACTCGCGCATCCCGATCCTCTTCTGCGGCCCGCTCATGCACGCGATCGGGGAGGCCTTCATCCCCGACCTCGGCGGCTGCAAGATCGGCGACCGCCCGATCGACTACCACCTGGCCGTGCTGCGCAACTTCGGCGCCGTCGTGGACAAGCGCCCGGGCGGCATCTCCATCTCCGCCCCCAAGGGCCTGCACGGCGCCAAGCTCGAGCTGCCGTACCCCTCCGTCGGCGCCACCGAGCAGGTGCTGCTGACCGCCGTCAAGGCCGAGGGCATCACCGAGCTCAAGGGCGCCGCCGTCGAGCCGGAGATCCACGACCTCATCGCCGTCCTGCAGAAGATGGGCGCGATCATCACCGTGCAGACGGACCGCACCATCCGCATCGAGGGCGTGAGCGAGATGCGCGGCTACAACCACATCTCGCTGCCCGACCGCAACGAGTCCGCCTCGTGGGCCTCCGCCGCCCTGGCCACCCGCGGGGACATCTACGTCCGCGGCGCCGAACAGCGCGACCTGACGGCGTTCCTGAACACCTACCGCAAGATCGGCGGCGAGTTCGACGTCGTCGACGACGGCATCCGGTTCTGGCACGCCGGCGGCGATCTCAACCCGCTCGTGCTCGAGACGGATGTGCACCCCGGCTTCATGACCGACTGGCAGCAGCCCCTCGTGGTGGCGCTGACCCAGGCCAAGGGGGTCTCCATCGTGCACGAGACCGTGTACGAGAACCGCTTCGGCTTCACCGACGCCCTCGTGCGGATGGGCGCCTCCATCCAGCTGCACCGCGAGTGCCTCGGCTCCGTGCCGTGCCGCTTCGGTCAGCGCAACTTCCTGCACTCGGCCGTGATCTCCGGCCCGACGCCGCTGCACGGCGTCGAGTTCGACATCCCGGACCTGCGCGGCGGCTTCTCCCACCTGATCGCCGCCCTCACCGCCGAGGGCACCTCCACGGCGACGGGCCTGGAGATCATCAACCGCGGCTACGAGCACTTCATGGCGAAGCTCGAGGGCCTCGGCGCCGACGTCGAGCCGACCGAACGCGACCGGTGAGCGGCGTGGACGCGCAGAGCCCTGCCGCCGCGGGGGGTCGTCCGACGCGTGCCGCGCGGGCCCCCTACGTGATCCCGGGGGTGATCGTGCGACCGGCGATGCGGGCCCTCGTCCGCCAGGTGTGGGAGGGGACCGAGCACCTGCCCGAGACCGGCGCGATCCTCGCCGTCAACCACATCTCGGAGGTGGACCCGCTCTCCGTGGCCCACATGGTCTACAACCAGGGCCTGCTGCCGACCTTCCTCGCCAAGGCCGAGCTCTGGAAGGTGCCCGTGCTCAAGCAGGTCCTCGAGGCCACCCGCATGATCCCGGTCGAGCGCACCCGCGACGGCGGCCGCTCGCTCGCCGCCGCCCGCGAGGCCGTCGCCACGGGCCGGGCGATCATCGTCTACCCGGAGGGCACCGTCACCCGCGATCCCGACGGCTGGCCCATGGCCGGGCGCAACGGGGCCGTGCGCCTCGCCCTGCAGACCGGCGCCCCGCTCATCCCCGTCGGTCAGTGGGGCATCCAGGAGCTGCTGCCGTACGGCGGCCGCTCCCTCCGCGTCCTCCCGCGCAAGACCGCCCGGATCCGGGTCGGCGCGCCCGTCGACCTCGCGGACCTGCGGGACCGCCCCGTGACGGCGGCGACCCTGCGCGAGGGCACCGGCCGCATGATGGCCGCGATCACCGACCTGGTCGCCGAGCTGCGCGGAGAACCGGCCCCGGAGGGCCGCTGGGATCCCACGGCCGGAGCGCGGGTGGCCGGGGCATGAGCGATCCGCGCACCGTCGCCGTCCTCGGGGCCGGCAGCTGGGGGTCGGCCTTCGCCCGCGTCCTGGGCCTGAGCACCAGCCCCGAGTCCGCCCGCGCGTCCGAGATCGTGATGTGGTCCCGGCGGGCCGAGGTCGCCGAGGCCATCACCGAGCGACACGAGAACCCCGAGTACCTGCCCGGCATCACCCTGCCCACCTGCGTGCGCGCCGTCACCGACGCCGCCGAGGCGGTCCGGGGCGCCGGCGTCGTGGTGGTGGCCGTGCCCGCGCAGCACGTGCGCGAGACCCTGCACGCCGTGCGCGCCGACCTGGCCCCGGACGCCGTCGTGGTCTCCCTCGTCAAGGGCCTCGAGCGCGGCACCGACGCGCGGATGTCGCAGGTCTGCGCGGAGGAGCTGGGCCTCAGCCCGGACCGGTTCGCGGTGGTCTCCGGACCCAACCTCGCCCTCGAGATCGCGCGCGGCGAGCCCACCGCCACGGTGGTCGCCTCGGCCTCGCGCGCGACGGCGGAGCGCATCGCCGCCCTCACGGCCGGCCGGACCTTCCGGCCCTACACGAACACCGACGTCGTGGGCGTGGAGATCGGCGGTGTGGTGAAGAACGTCATCGCGCTCGCCGTGGGCATCTGCGACGGGCAGGGGCTGGGGGACAACTCCAAGGCCTCCGTCATCACCCGGGGCCTGGCCGAGACCACCCGGCTGGCCGTCGCGCTCGGCGGCGACCCGGCCACCATGGCCGGGCTCGCCGGCCTGGGCGACCTCGTGGCCACGTGCGCCTCGCCCCTCTCCCGCAACCGCACGGCCGGCCGCCACATCGGCACCGGCCTCAGCGCGGAGGAGGCGGTGGCCGCCATGAGCCAGACGGCCGAGGGCATCAAGTCCGTCTCCGCCATCGTGCACGCCGCCCGCGCCCACGGTGTGGAGATGCCCATCAGCGAGCTGATGGACCGGGTGGTCGCCGGGGACGTGGCCGTGGACCGCCTCGCCGAGCTGCTGCTCGCCCGTGACCTGAAGTCGGAAGGACGCACCGCATGACCGCCACCCCCGCCCCGGAGGCCGCCGCCGACGCGCGTCCCCGCGTGCTCCTGCTCTTCGGCGGCCGCTCGAGCGAGCACCCCATCAGCTGCGTGACCGCGGCGGGCGTGCTGCACGCGGCCGACCGTCAGCGCTGGGACGTCGTGCCGGTGGGTGTGGCCCGCTCCGGCCTGTGGTCGCACGACGAGCTGGACGTGGCCTCGTTCCGCCTGGACGGCGACGCCCTGCCGGAGGTGCCGGAGCCCGAGGCCCCGGTGAGCCTGCGCGCCCTGCCGGACGGCACCGTCGAGCTGACCGCGGCCGACGGCTCCTCGCTGGGCCCGGTGGACGTCGTGTTCCCGCTGCTGCACGGCCCCTGGGGCGAGGACGGCACCCTCCAGGGCATGTTCGAGTCGCTGGGTCTGCCCTACGTGGGCTGCGGCGTGCTCGCCTCCGCGGTCGGCATGGACAAGCACTTCATGAAGGTCGCCTTCCAGGCCGCCGGCCTCGAGGTCGGCCCGTGGGAGACCATCACCGCCCGCGACTGGGCGCGCGATCCGGAGGCGGCCCTCGCCCGCGCCGGGGCGCTCGCCTACCCGCTGTTCGTCAAGCCCGCCCGCGCCGGCTCGTCCTTCGGCATCACCCGCGTCACCGAGCCCGCGGGTCTGCGCGCCGCCGTCGAGGAGGCCCGTCGCTTCGACCCCAAGGTCGTGGTGGAGGCGGGCATCGTCGGCCGCGAGATCGAGTGCGCCGTCCTCGACGGGCACGGCGCCGCCGCCCCGCGCGCCTCGCTGCCGGGGGAGATCGTCGTGGCCCACGACGAGGGCGAGACGCAGTTCTACGACTTCGAGTCGAAGTACCAGGACACCGGCAGCACCCAGCTGTCCTGCCCGGCCGAGCTGCCGGAGGAGGAGATCGAGCGACTGCGCGCCCTGGCGATCCGCGCCTTCGAGGCCGTGGACGGGTCCGGCCTCGGCCGCTGCGACTTCTTCTTCACCCCGGACGGGCGCTGGGTGGTCAACGAGATCAACACCATGCCGGGCTTCACGCCCATCAGCATGTACCCGGCCATGTGGGAGCGGACGGGCCTGTCCTACGACGATCTGATCTCGGAGCTGCTGGACCTCGCCCTCGAGCGGGGCGTCGGCCTGCACTGACGCGGCCCGCGCCGGTCTCAGCCGACGGGTGTGGCGTCCTGCACGCTGACGCAGCCGCCGCTGGGCTCGATCTGCGCGACCGCCGAGGACAGGCCCACCATCACGGTGTCCGAGCTGGCCTGGTCCTTGCCGAACAGCACCTCCACGGCCGGGTCACGGCCGTAGGTGGTGATCCGCCAGTTCTCGTCCTCGTCCCGGACGACCCAGTCGATCCCGTCCACGGAGATGCAGCGGTCCGTGGTGGGGCCGGGGACCTCGGCGCCGCAGCGCAGGACGACGGCGGCCGGGTCGCCCCACACGGCCGTCGCCTGGCTGTCGGTGGGGCGCAGGTCGAGGTCGCCCAGGGCGTCGGGCATGGCCACCATGGCCGGGGCACACGCCGGGTCAGCGGCGTGGGGCGCGGCCTCCACCGTGGCCACCCGTCCGGTGCAGGCCGTGGCGCCGAGGGCGATCGCGGTCAGGAGGGGCACGAGACGACGCAGACGGCGGGATTCCATCCGCCCAGGATACGCGCGGCGCCGGGACCCGCGGGGGCCCGTGCCCTAGCATGGGCGAGACCGTTCCCGTCCCCGCCTCAGGAGCCCACGTGAGCAGCACCGCGGACCCCCGCCCCCGCCCCCCGCAGGAGGACGTCGCCGTCGGGCGGCGCCGCCGTCGTCGCCGCCCGTGGCTGATCGCCCTGGCGGTCGTGCTCGTGGCACTGCTGGCCGTGGGCATCGCGGCGGCGGTGTACGTCGGCGGGATCGCCCGGACCATCGACCAGGACACCCAGCGCTTCGACGGCGGCGCGTTCCCCGCCGAGTCGGGCCGCCCGGGCGCCGCGGGGGCGTCCGCCCAGCAGCCCACCGCGCCGCCGCCCGGCATGGACGCGGAACAGGCCGCCGAGGGCGCCCAGGGCCCCGTCGCCCCGGGCGCGGACGAGAAGGCGGACGAGCAGGCCCTCGACGTGCTGCTCGTCGGCGAGGACGCGGGCGCGGAGGGCCGTGACTCCGCCGGCCGATCGGACACCCTCATGTGGGTCCACGTGCCCGGGGACCGCAGCGAGATCCAGGTCATGTCCATCATGCGTGACATGTGGGTGCCGATCCCGGGGCACGGGGACCACAAGGTCAACGCCGCCTACCAGTACGGCGGCATCCCGCTGACGGTGGCCACCGCGGAGAACATGTTCCAGGCACGCGTGGACCACGTGATCGCCGTGGACCTCGCCGGCTTCAAGGGCCTCGTGGACGCCCTGGGCGGCGTCAGCGTGGACAACCCTGCCGCCTTCGTCTCGACCGGCGGCATCGACTTCCCCGCGGGCACCGTGCAGATGGACGGGGACAAGGCCCTGGCCTACGCGCGGGAACGGTACAACCTGCCGCGCAGCGACTTCGACCGCGTGGAGAACCAGCAGCGCCTGGTCAAGGCCATCGTGGCCGCGTTCCTCTCGCGGGACACCCTCTCGGACCCGAGCCGCGTGCAGGCCGCCGTCGAGGAGTTCGCCCCCTTCCTGACCCTCGACGACGAGCTCGACTCCGGCACCCTCGCGAACCTGGCGTGGTCCCTGCGCGACGCGCGCGACGCCCCGATCGTGACCAGCACGGTGCCGTCCGTGGGCGTGGGCTATACGGACACCGGCGAGGACGTCGTGTGGCCGGACTGGGCGGCGATCGCCCGCCTGGGCGAGGGCATCCGCACCGGCACCCTGGGGGAGGCCGTCGCGCAGTGAGCACGCCGTCCCGGCCGTCACTGGTACGGCACTGGCTCGCGCTCGCGGAGGAGCTCGTGGGCCGGGCCGCGCCGCGACTCGACGCCCTGAACCTCTTCCCGGTCCCGGACGCGGACACGGGCACGAACATGCTCGCCACGCTGACGGCGGCCCGCACCGCGGCCGACGCCTGCCCCGCACAGGACGACGCCGGCGCCGTGCTCGCGCACGCGGGGGCGGCCGCGCTGGACTCGGCCCGGGGCAACTCGGGCATGCTGCTGGCGGTCAGCCTGGCGGGGATGGCCGAGCCCCTGCGCGGCCGGGAGCGTGTCGACGCGTTCGCCCTGGCGGCGGCATTCGGGGCCGCCGACCGGGCCGCCCGGCAGGCCCTGTCGGATCCGCGCGAGGGGACGATCCTCACGGTGCTCTCCGCGGCCGCCCGCAGCCTCGCGCGCTCGTCCACCCAGGCCCCCGACACCCCCGCGGTGGCCGGGGACGCGGACCCGGCCGTGCGGCTCGGCCCGGCCGTGACCGTCATGCTGGCCGACTGCGTGCAGGCCGTGGAGGAGACCGAGTCGTTGCTCGCCCCGCTGACCGGGGCGCAGGTCGTGGACGCCGGTGCCGTCGGGCTGCTCTGGGTGTTCGAGGCGCTGCGCGCCGTCGTGACGGGCACGCCCGTGGACGAGGAGCTGGCCACCGCCCTCCCCGGCTACGGCGAGGGCGTCCACGCCGCGGAGGGCGAGCCCGCCGCCGCGGCGGAGGCGCCGGCCGAGGGGGCCGTCGAGGTGATGGGCACCCTGACGCTCACCCCGCTCGCCGCGGCCGAGCTGCGCCGACGGCTGGCCGACGTGGGGGACGCCGTGATCCTGGCCCCCCTCGGGACCGCCCGTGACGGGCAGGGCCGGGTCCCGTGGCGGGTCCACGTGCACGTGCCCCGCGCCGAGGACGCGATCGGCCCCCTGCGGGCCGCCGGCGACGTCGAGGGCCTGACCGTCACCGACCTGGCCGGGCCGTCGCACGGCGACGACGCCGCACCGGACGGGTGCCATGGCCGCTGAGGCCCCCGTCACCGACCTGCCCCTGTCCGAGGTGCTGGGCGGGAAGCTGCCCGCCCGCCTCGAGAAGGAGCTCGGGCTGACCACGGTCGGGGACCTGCTGGACCACGTGCCGCGCCGCTGGATCGAGCGCGGCGAGCTCACCCCCATCGCCGCGCTGCCGCACGACGCCGAGGTGACCGTCGTCGCCGTCGTGGAGTCGGTGACCACGCGGCGCATGCACAGCCGGCCCGGGTTCATCGTGGACGTCACCGTCGCGGACCCGTCCGTGGCGGGGGGGCCGGGGGGGGG